>JBCDHA010000213.1:0-6560 GCA_038750705.1 Bacteroidota bacterium | reverse complement strand
TATTTGCCTCCATATAATCGTGTGCTTCAGCAACATGCTGGATAGTAAAGGTTCTATCAATAACAGGCTTAAGCTCACCACTGTTAAACTTTGGAAGAAACTTCGGGATAAACTGGTTGATGATTTCGGCTTTATATGTGTCACTTCTTGTTCGAAGGGTGGAACCTGTAAGTGAAATTCTTTTCACTAGCAACTTCGCCAGGTTAAATTCAGGGACTTTAACTCCTCCCATTCCAGCTATAAGCCCCCACCTGCAATCAAAGGCCGCCGAGGATAAATTCTTTTCAAAATACGAAGCTCCCACAGGATCCAGTATTACATTTACCCCCAGGTCTTGAGTAACTTCCAGGACTCGTTTTTCAAATCTAGATGTGCTAGCATTGATAACTACGTCTGCACCCAGGGATTCGCAGAATTCAACCTTCTCATCTGTCCTGACTGTAGCAATACAATGCGCACTCACAGACTTACACATTTGAATAGCGGCCGTTCCTACCCCACTGGCGCCCGCGTGGATAAGCGCCCATTGCTTATCTTTTAACCGACCAATCTCAAATAGCACTTGAAAAGCCGTTATAAACACCTCCGGAATTCCCGCTGCCTCTGTTAAATCTATGTTTTCCGAAACCGGAAGCACTAAATTCTCATTTACCGATACATATTCAGCATACCCTCCACCTATTAGCAAAGCCATAACACGGTCTCCTTTTTTAACACGATTGCAATTGCTGCCGGTCTCTTCCACAATACCGGACACCTCTAACCCCATGATAGTCGACGCATCCTTTAAAGGAGGATATTTCCCTTGGCGCTGTAAGACATCCGCACGATTTACACCCGCAGCTTTTACTTTTATCAGAACTTCGTTATCCTCGGCGTGTGGTAATTCTACCTCATCAATATACAACTGATCACTACCTCCAAATCCTTGTGTTAATATGGCTTTCATCTGAATACGTTCCTTAATTTCCGTTAACTTAAATACATACGCGCATGTTAAGAAGAAAATCGTCATTATTATGAGTGAAGAATTAGTTAGGGAATATTTTAATGGAGACCTTGCTGTAGTTTGGAAACCGCAGTTATGCATACACGCAGGAAAATGTGTAAATGCGCTGCCAAATGTTTACAAGCCAGATGAAAAACCTTGGATTAGCGCTCAAAACGCCACGCATCAGGAGCTAAAAGATCAGATCGCTATGTGTCCTTCAGGAGCGCTGAGTTACTACATGAAAGGCGAAGAAAATGAAGAGCTACAGACTTTGGAAACAAAAGTGGAGGTTTCGGAAAACGGACCACTTTTAGTGTCCGGTCCATTTCAAATTATCCATACGAATGGGAAAGAGGAGGTAAAAAATCAAATTACCGCTTTTTGCAGATGTGGGGTATCTCGTAACAAGCCCTATTGCGACGGATCCCACGTAGAAGCTGAATTCAAAGAATAATGTCACAAGTTTTAGCCGTAAGACCATTGGGATTCCCCTGGGAGACCCAAGACCCCTTTTTGTTCTGCGCTTACCATCGTGATGAATATCCTGCCGGTAATAAGAATATGGGCGTTGATCCCGAATATCTTAAAGGCAGAAACATCGGGCAGGATTTTATGATCAAAGATGGCTGGCGTATGTACCATGGAAGCAATATTCCAGGCTTTCCCTATCACCCGCATCGCGGTTTTGAGACCATTACTATCAATAAAGAGGGTGCCGTTGACCACTCCGATTCACTTGGGGCGGCGGGTCGCTTCATGGCCGGTGACGTACAATGGATGACTGCGGGAAAGGGGATCCAACATTCGGAAATGTTTCCTATGCTTAACGAAGAGCAAGGTAATCCCCTGGAGATCTTCCAGATCTGGCTTAACCTGCCCAAGGCAAGCAAGTTTGTAGAACCTCACTTCAAAATGCTTTGGCATGAGGACATTCCCGTAGTAGAAATCAAAGACAATAATGGTAAAACCACGGTAGTGGACGTAATAGCCGGGAAATTTGAAGAGAACAAAGCGCTCAGGCCAACCCCTGACTCCTGGGCTGCGCATCCGGAAAATGCCGTGGGTGTGTTTACCGTGAAAATGGAAGCCCAAGCCACCTGGACTTTGCCGGCCACGCTTCCCGAAGCCAAGCGCACTATGTTCTTTTACAAAGGCAACTCATTAAGGATTGGTGATCGGGAAATCGAAGTTGATAGACTCGCTTATTTAGCACCTGATCAGGACATTTTCATCAAAAATGGCGCGACAGAGGGCTTCTTACTCATTTTGGAAGGCAAGCCCATCAATGAGCCTGTAGCGAAATACGGCCCTTTTGTGATGAATACCCAGCAAGAGATCCAACAGGCGTTCAGCGAATATGAACGCACGGAATTTGGCGGCTGGCCCTGGGACGAACGCGAGGTAGTGCACCCTCGTAACAAAGGCCGGTTTGCTCTGCACGATGACGGTAGGGAGGAAATTAGATAGATATAAGGAGATTCCTTGCTCGCTGCGCTCCAAGGAATGACGTTATCCTTTAGTCATTCCTATACCAGGCAGGAATCTCGAAGTATATATCGGGACCCCGGATCAAGTCCGGGGACAGCTTTAAAAAACTCGTTTAATCGCCTGATGATACTCCTCAAACTCGTTCAGATTGTTATGCCCTCCCTCCTGAATAGTGACAAGCTCCTTCTCCGATTGAATAGCCTCAAAAAGCCTTTGGCCGCTTTTATAGGACACTACATTATCTTCCGTACCGTGAATAACGGTTACCGGGCACTCTACATCTCCAATAAACTCGGAAGTTGGAAACTTAAAACGCAGAAGCAGGTCAACAGGCAGGAACCAATACTGACTTTTGACTACATCTGTCAGGTTATAAAAAGGGGTTTCCAACACCAGCCTTGCAGGGGTATGCCTGGCGGCCGCATAGGCAGCGAAAGTAGCGCCTAAGGAGCGACCGTAAACCATAATGTTACGTTCAGGAAACCGCTTTTTGGCTTCTTCATAGAATAAATCGGCATCGGCATACAAAGCCGCCTCACTGATCTCACCTGTGCTTTTACCGTAGGTCCGGTAGTCCAGCATAAGCACATCATGATCCGGAAAATCGTCGGCTACTCGCCCCCAGCCCGACAGATCTCCAGCATTCCCATGGTAATAAACTACAAGGCCTTTGGTTTTATCTGCTTTAAAGTGCAATGCATTTAGTACAGCTCCATCTTCGGTGGTGATGAACAGTTCTTCAAACGGCCGCTGGAAAGCGTAGCTGTAATCGGACGGCAGCTTACCAGGTAAAAAAATCAGTCGCTGCTGAGCCAGGTAGAGGCCTAAGACAATAATGATATAGGGTGATAGGATGATGAGTAGCAATTTACCGGCGCGTTTCATTTATGCAATGTTAAACAACACAGCCTTCATTTTTGGCTTCTTACCCGCAGGAATGATTTTCATTTTTAAGTCATGTCGGTAACACAGTGAAGACATCTTTGCCACGCAGAAAGCAGTTACCATGCAAAAGAAAATGAACATTGCAGTACACTCACTTCTTCTTTCCCGAATGCTTTACCCCGATACTCGTGGTTTCCAGATCGATTTCTGTTTTCTTGTAATTAATGATCTCAGTAAGCATCGTATGGTAAGACTCAAATGTATTGAGGTTTTTATGGCCTCCTCCGATTACGGGATGTAAACGAGTTATCTCAGGTTTGATCTGTGACAGCTTGACGCTGGTACTGAAAGGGATTAGCTTGTCTTTGGTACCATGGATGATATGTACGGGGCAGTTCACATATTTCAGCCACTTGTACGTAGGCATAGGATACCGCAAAATCACCGATAATGGCATAAAGGGTAAAAACCGCCCGGCTACTTTTTTCAAACTGTAATAGGGCGCATCCAAAATGAGCATCCTCGGGTTATTCATGGAGGCCAGCTTAGTGGCAAAACCGCTACCCATAGAACGGCCGTAGAGGATAATGTACTTTTCATCCACCCGCTCCCGGATTTCATTGTAGATGTGCTGTAAATCATGCTTGATGGCTTTTTGGGACCGCCTACCTGTGCTTTTACCAAAGCCGCGGTAATCCACCATAATCACATCATAGTTGTGGCGGGTGAAGTCTACGGCAAACTTGCCCCAACCTTTCATACTTTTGGAGTTGCCTTTGAGATACAGCACCACACCACGTGGGCTTTCGGTTTTGAAATGCAGGCCATTAATAACAGCTCCATCACGGGTTTCAATATCGTATTCTTCAACAACCTGATTCTCATAGTAGAACTGAAATTCCTTGGGCAACTTTTCGGGTTTGAAGAGGAAGTATTCTTGCAGGTAATACAGCAGCACACTGATAACCGCATAAATCAGAAAAACCAAAAGCGCTATATATAACCACAGCGGCATAATCTAATTTACGAAATTAGAACAATAGCTTATCCACGGCCTTGAGCCGGGGTCCCGAAATACATAAGCATTCCCGCGCTTGAATCGCATGCCTGCCGGTTCACCTGCTGTAAGCATGGCAAGGTGCGGGATTCTGAAATAGTTAATTCCTACCTCTTTACATCGAGGTACCGGTCTGTCTGCCCGAAGGGGTTGAGCTTGGGAACAACTCAAATGAAATCCGTTCAACTCTTAATCAAACTTTAGTTTAAACCCTTCGCTCTACTAAAATTAATGAAACAAGTCATTACCCTCTTCTTCCTGTCTTTAACTTCAATAGCTATCGGACAAGTCTATAATGCAGGATTTACCTCTATATCATTAAGGGATAGTTCAAGAATTTATAAGCCCGATACGGACGCTAACGACAGTCTGCATTATCGACCTGTAGAGCTGGATATTTGGTATCCCTCGCCAGAGAAAAGGAACTCCTCATTGGTTTTTGGCGATTTTTTCAAACTATTTGAAAAGCGGGCCATTCAGTATCAGGACAATGCCGATTACTCCGGGCTCACCAGCGAGTTAGCTCAGTTTTATGTAGCGGAATTAGGTGTGGGTACGGATGGAGATAAATTACTCAATATAAAAACCAACAGCTACAAGAACCTCAACCCCTCCAATGGCAAACACCCTATCATTCTTTACCTGGCCGGCTTCAACGGGATGGGTTTTGAAAACTATAAGGTGCTGGAAAGGCTGGCCCGGGAAGGTTTTATTGTTGTCTCCATTTGGTCAGTGGGTCGCTACCCTGGAGATATGACCAATAAAATGGAAGATATGCTTGAACAAGTTTATGACACGGAGTTTGCATTGAATTATCTGAAGGTTGATAATAGCTTTTCCGTTGACACTGCAAACATAGGCCTTTTGGGCTGTAGCTGGGGCGGAATGAGCGCAGCAGTCTTGGCCAAAAGAAGTTCAAGCATTAAGGCCATGGTTTCGTATGATGGCACGGAAACCCATTACTTTGGAGAGACCGATACCAATGTCTACGCCAATAGTGCCAATGGGGAAACGAATGATCAGTTCATTCAGGAAATACATGACGCCAATCTCCTAGCTCCAAACGATCAAGACCTCGGATACCTCTACTTTGAAAGTGGTGACAAGATTGATGATTTCACACCCAGCCGTGAATACCACTATTTCAAAAAATTAAAGGCTCAGAAATACTACTTGCGTTTTACCGATAGCCGTCATGCCGACTTTGTATGTATACCATCTATTCTCAATTCCTCAAAACGGTCAATTGCCATTTACAAAACTCTTGAAGAATCTACGGTTCTTTTTTTCAAAGCAAGTCTTAAAAGTGCAGGTAAATTCGATTCGCACTGGAACGATCTGAAGTTATTGGATAACACCACAGACCAACCGTATGACTTAACTAAAAAAGAAGAAGAGGCGCCGTCACTACTATCCGGTCAAGTGGTGGACGCTCAAACTATGAAGCCTCTACCCTACGTTAATATCGGAATTTTGAATAGAGGAGTAGGTACGGTAACCAATACGGAAGGAGAATTTCGCTTAGCTGTAAAAGAAATGTTACATGATACACTTCGGATTTCCATGATCGGCTACAAACCGATTGAGATATTGATGGAGGAGCTAACAGGAAGTAAAATACCGCTGACTGTACGAATGGAAGAGCAAATTAGCACACTTAATGAAATAGTAGTGACCGCCAAAGCCTACCGGAAAAAGACCCTGGGTAACAAGACTAAATCGAAATTTATAGGTACCGGCTTTGGTTACGATCAACTAGGTGCCGAAATGGGTATAAAGATCAACCTCAAGAAGACGCCATCTTTCGTTGATGCCTTTGGATTCACCGTTTCGCACAACAGGTTGAGCGCCAAGTCTATTTTCAGGATCAATTTTTACAGTGTTAAGAACAACCGACCTTTTGAGAATATCCTGACCCAAAATATACTGGTACCGATTGAGCCTAAGCAGACCGGACCCATAACAGTAGACCTAAAACCGTACGACATCATATTAAACGATGACGTTATCGTATCACTTGAATGGGTAGATAATGCGGGAGAAAACAAGGAAGGCGAAGCTATATTTTTTCCTCTCGGCCTATTTACCAATGGAACCCTCTACAAACAATCCAGTCAGGCCCGATTTAAAAAACATAGT
>JBCDHA010000212.1:0-6566 GCA_038750705.1 Bacteroidota bacterium | reverse complement strand
GGCAAGGACAATCCATAGTTTAAAAGCCCAAATTGGTCTGGAAATTCCTCATCCAGATTAAATCTCCCGGGATCATTATTAGGATCGTCATCATTCAAAAGCCTGAATCTTTCTCTTAGCGTTAGATCACTTTCGCTTTCTGTAATATTGAAAAGGTAGCTGGTACCGTTGCCAAATAACATGCTCGCGGAAGGCATTATTGTCACCTTATCAAAAAACCAAAGGCCTTTGATATGGATATTACCATTAACAAACCATGTAATACGGTGTGCTGTGGTGGTGTCTCCCAGGATTGCCGAATAGTCCAGCCCCGTATCTACTTTTTCCCCTAAGGAGTATATCGATGCATTTAATCCGTCAGAATAGATTTGCCTACTTTGTTCACCACCGGAACTATTGTAGAGGTAATGATCATAACTTACCGAATATGCCCATCGGGCGCTGAGCTCCCCTAAATATCCTATTGAAAGCAGATTAAGGTAATAGCTTGGATCGCTTACATTATTAGTGTAGCCGGTGACATCGGCATACACTCCTGATTTATGGTAAAATGCTGTGCCAAATGAGAAACCAAATTGATTTAAACCTAAGTCGCGACCTGCGTTAATAAGTTGTGAGTTGTAGCCTAACCGAACGCCGAGCTGAGATTTTAGCGATGCATCCCCAAGTTTAATAAGGCTGTCGAGCATGCTTATCAGAGATGCTGAGTCCAGTGCATCTAACGAGGCCTCAAAAGCAGCGAGCTCCTCATCTATATCTGACTGGGCGTAAGATATAAAAGGAGCTAAAGCGATGAAAAATATCAGCTTTAAACGATAAAGCATTAACCAGCTAGTTGTTTCTTCTCTGTTGCTGTCTATCGTTGGCTCTATCTCTAAATTGATCTCTTCTATCCTGACGTTGCTCACGTCTTTTCTGAATTTGCTGTAAAACCATTTTTCTGAAATCGTCTTCAGCTTTCTTAAGCGAAAGTATTTGGTCTGAAGTTATAATGGAGAGCATTCTGTCTGAGTATGTTCTCTCCAGCTTAAGGTTCCGTTCTTTCAACTTATGACCAAAATTTAATAAAGCCCTCTTTTGTTCTTCGGTGGCGGTTTCCATGTCAAGCTTCGCTTTTTCGGCATTATACTCAGAACGCAGTTGCTTTCTTTTTTCACTAAACTCATTATACAGCGGCCAAAACTGCTCCGCTTGCTTGGGAGTCAGTGACAGCCGTTCGGTAATCAGGGCTATTCTTGCCGCCTGTATTTTTTCTTCTGTTTGTTTATTTTGCCCCATAGCAACTGTACCTGAGATCAGCACTGCCGCTACCAAGGATGCAACTAACCTTTTCATTTCTTTATAATTATAATTCATTAATCTCTAAAAACTCGTCTAAAACGTACTCTAAATCGCCAAGGTCCGAATCGTTGAGCAGGTCCGTTTCCTCATTTTCGAATTCAAACTCTATTTCATCCATTTCTACTATCTCCAATATTTCTTCTGTAGTTATTTCCGAATAGGCCAGATATTCTACTAATTGATCGGTTTCTACTTCTGCCAAAAGCTCGACAGCCGACTTTGATTGTTCTTGTCCATTAAAAAAAGCATAGTAGCCGGCCAAAATCACAACCAGAAGTGCAGGTACGGCATACTTAATCACTGGTATTGACCAGGCTATACTACTTTTTCTACTTTCGTTCACAGCCCTGGACTGTATAATACCCGGTAGTTTATCGAAATAGTTATCGGGTACTTTATAAATGTTTTTCTTTTCTATTTTGTCCAGTTTCCGATTCATGGCCTTATGACTTTAATTACGTTCAATGGTTTAATTCCATTTTTAATAAATCCTCAATTTTTTTCACCGCATGGTGATAGCTGGCTTTTAAAGCACCCACACTGGTATCGGTTATTTCCGATATTTCTTCATATTTCATTTCATCGTAATACTTCATATTAAAAACCAGCCGTTGTTTGTCCGGTAATTTCAATAATACTTTTTGCAACTTAATTTGTATCTGATCTCCGTCCAGATCACTTGAAGTATCGAGCTTATTATTTAATTCTGCTTCCACATCACCTATTGGCAGAAAGAATCGTTTCTTTTTCTTATTCAAGAACGTAAGGCATTCATTGGTAGCAATGCGATAGATCCAGGTGAACAGCTGGGCGTCTTCCCGAAATTTACCAATGGCTTTATATACCTTAACGAAAACATCCTGAACAAGATCGTCAGCATCATCATGATCGATGACCATCTTTCTGACATGCCAATAAATGCGTTCCTGGTATTTTCTAACTAGTTGATTAAACGCAAAATTGCGGGTTTCCTCGTTTCTTAATCTCTCAAGTAATTCCTTATCTTCCAAAGAAGTGGTTGATTGTTCCTGGTCTTTGACTACCGGTAGTAATAAAAGTTTAAAATAATAATCAAATTAGTTAGATAAAATACTACCGTTGTCCGACTAAATTTTCTGAACAAGAAAAAAGTTTCTTTAAAGTATCCGGGAAGATTGTTTTTCAAGGCTAAAAACTACCCCACCCGCCAAATGGCGAGAGCAACTCACTAAGGCGGCCCTTGAGGGAATTTAGAGGCTGCTTTTAGTAAATGATTCCAAATCAAAAATATCTTTTCTCTCACGCCGGTACTAAAATACGATCTTACATCGTATTTTAGTAAAAAGAAATAATTATGAAAGTAACAGCGCTTATTCCTGATGAATTAATCAATGAAGTGATTAAGTTATCCGGGGGCAAGAACATTACCGAGAGCGTGATCATTGCATTAAAGGAATACATTTCCAATAAAAAATTAAACTACTTAATTGATGAGGTGCAAAAGGAGCCTTTTCAATTCAATGAAGATTTTACAGCTTATGGTATTCGCAAGGTCAATAGGGATAAATGATTATTGCTGATACATCGGTTTGGATTGAGTTTCTGAGAGGAACTACTGAAATATCCGATATGTTTATTCCCTACTTGAGAAAAGGTCATATATATACTAATAGCGCAATATTTGGGGAGCTTTTTCAAGGTGTCAAAAACAAAAGGGAGCAGGCATTACTCGAAGAATTTTGGAATAACACCCCAAAAGCCGATGAAGAATTATGTTTTATTAAGGCAGGGCAACTATCCAATAAATTCAAGTTGTATGCAAGAGGAGTAGGGTTAATCGATTGTTATATCATGGCGTCTGCCAGAAAAAATGATTTTGCCATTTGGACGCTGGACAAAAAATTTCGCCGGGCTATTGATGAAATCGGGGCCTAGATAATATTTACTTCCGGACGCAGGTCTATTCCGAATTTGTCAGCGACTGACTTCTGTATTTCGAGGGCTAATTCCCAAAGCTCATGTCCGGTGCCTCCGCCATAGTGTACCAGTACCAGCGCCTGGTTTTTATGCACCCCTACTTTGTTCTTGGTAATGCCCTTCCAACCGCACTGCTCGATTAGCCAAGCTGCGGGTACTTTGACTTTATCTTCAGGTAATTCATAACCTGGTATATTGGTAAACTCTGCCTTCAGTCCTTCATAATCGATTTTGTCAATGGTCGGATTTTTAAAAAAACTACCGGCATTTCCTATGTCTTTTGGGTCAGGCAGCTTACTTTTTCTGATTTGAATAACTGCGTTGCTAACATCTTGAATGGTTGGTTTATGGATGCCTTCACCTTTTAATACGGCGCTTATGGCACCATAAGAACAATCAATGTTGTGGTTCTCTTTAGTGAGCTTCAATGTGACATCGACAATGATATACTGCCCTTTCTTTGTATTCTTGAAAACACTTTCTCTATAACCAAAACTACAATCGCTGTTTGAAAATGTTTCCCACTGATGCGTTTGAACATTAAGCGCGGTTAACTCCACAAAAACATTGCAAATTTCCACTCCGTAAGCGCCGATGTTTTGCATGGGCGCGGCCCCCATTGTACCTGGAATGAGTGATAAGTTTTCTATACCGCCCCAGTTGTGCTGAAGTGCATATAACACACATTCATGCCAGTTTTCTCCTGCTCCAAATTTTACCTTCACAAAGTCAGCCGTCTCGTCCAAAATTTCTTTGCCCGGTATGGAGTTCTTAATAACAGCGCCGTCTACGTCCCGCGTCAGCAGTATGTTACTACCACCCCCAATTACGGTAAACTTCTGATTATCAGATCGAATGGTTTTAAGCGCCTTTAAAAGATCACCTCGCTCACGAATATTGTAGAATGACTGTGCCTTGGCCTCAAACCCCAGGGTATTGAAGGCCTTTAGGGAAACATTCTTTTTGCTGATCATAATAATGTGTGGTAGTGCTGATGTGAATTGATTGCAAGAATCGTAAAAAATACTATCTTGGCCGTCCGTATTCAAATAAAATTATGACTGACCCCGTTAAACTTGAGCATTTTCGAAATTTGGTTTCACTAGCGACTGCGGACGGTAAAATAGAAGAGATAGAAAGAATAGCGCTCTCAAAAATTGCCTATGACATTGGTGTGCCTCTTGATAGATTGAATGTAATGCTTGATCACGGTGATGAGTACGTTTACTTTATTCCACAAAACAAGCAGGACAAGGAAAAACAGCTTTCAGACATGATTCGGTTGGCTTTGGCAGATGGTGATCTGGCAAAAGCAGAGTTAGAGCTGATCCACCTGGTTGGTTCCCGCCTTGATTATACCAAAGACGAGGTGAACAGCGTAATTTCTTCTTTTAAAGAATAAACGTCCATATTTTTTGTGAGAGGGTTTTTAAAAAAGAGCCTAATTACTATAATTGCCCCAAAATTTTTCAGAGGTTAAAATTTCTGTTTTATGGACGTTAAAATTGAAAGTTTGACGAAGACCTACGGTCCCCAAAAGGCGGTAGATAATATTTCTTTTGAAGTGAAGACTGGAGAAATACTGGGCTTCCTTGGCCCCAATGGGGCGGGCAAAACCACTACTATGAAAATGATCACTAACTACATAGCTGTAGATGAAGGTGATGTAACTATGGGGGGTAAGTCAATTCGTACTGAGGGTGATTCCCTTAGAAAGCATATCGGCTACTTGCCTGAGCATAATCCTTTGTATTTGGATATGCCTGTAATTGACTATTTGGAATTTTCTGCAGCGCTCCAGGGTGTGCCAAACCATCATATTTCTGCCAGGACGAAAGAAATGGTTAAACTCTGCGGGCTTAATGCTGAAAAGCATAAAAAGATCGGTGAACTTTCTAAAGGATATCGCCAGCGGGTTGGTTTGGCCCAGGCCATGATCCATGATCCTGAAATATTAGTGCTGGATGAGCCCACGACCGGTCTCGACCCTAATCAAATTGTAGAAATCCGTAAGCTAATTAAAGAGATCGGCAAAGAAAAAACGGTTATACTGAGTACACACATCTTGCCGGAGGTGGAAGCCACCTGTGATCGTATTCTTATCATCAATAAAGGTAAGATTGTGGCCGACGGTACTGCGGACACCCTGCGGAAGCAGGCGCAAGGTCAGGAGCTGGTATTAGTTTGCGTTGAAGATGGGGCCGAAGAAGCGGTGGCCAAAGCTTTTACGGAGCTGCCAACAGTTTCAGTTGTTGAAAGTAAAGGAGATAACCGGTTTGAGGTACAGAGCAAGCCCAACATGAGTGTTAAAAGAGATATTTTTCAATGCTGCGTGAAAAACAAGTGGGTAATTACAGAACTGACACCTTCGGAAACTAAGCTGGAAGATATTTTCCGGGACCTTACCACCTGACTTTTTTTAATTATAGTAACAAGTAACACTGAATTTTCATTGCTATGAGATCTGTATGGATAATTGCGAAACGTGAATTGCAGTCATTCTTTGACTCGTTGATCGCCTATATAATGTTAGTGCTTTTTTTAGGCTTTAGCGGATTCTTCACTTGGCTTTATGGAGCTGATGTTTTCCTGGTAGGGCAGGCCAGCTTGAATAGTTTTTTTGATATAGCCTTTTGGACGCTATTTTTCTTTATTCCTGCAATTACAATGCGAATGCTTGCAGAAGAAAAAAAGACCGGAACGATAGAGCTATTGCTGACTAAGGCGGTAACCGATAGGGACGTTGTTTTAGGTAAGTTTCTGGCTTGCTTTCTTCTGGTTACCATTGCCGTTCTTTTTACGCTTCCTTACTATGTAACTTTGGCCAATATAGGTAACGTAGATCACGGAGCGATCTGGTGCGGTTATTTAGGCTTGCTCTTGATGAGCGCTGCGTACATCAGCATCGGGCTATTTACCAGTAGCATAACCAATAATCAGATCGTAGCTTTTCTGCTGGCATTATTCATTGGTCTGTTTTTCCATATAATCTTCAATGTTCTGGCCTCCAGTAGCAGCGGTTTTATAGGTCAGTTGTTCCACACGCTTAGTCTTTCTGTACACTTTGAATCGCTCTCTCGGGGTGTAATAGATACCAAGGACATCGTCTACTTTTTAAGTATTGTGGTCATTGGGCTATTACTGGCTCAAACCAGTCTTGCTAAAAGAAACTTAACCCATTAAGATCATGAGAACGAAGAAATCATTTTACACTTCAGTGATACTGATCATTGGTATACTCCTATTGGTCAATTTTATTTCAGGCGACT
>JBCDHA010000211.1:0-6600 GCA_038750705.1 Bacteroidota bacterium | reverse complement strand
CTATTTTGACACGCAGTATGGTAAGTAGCTGATGGATTGTATGATAAACTTGCGGAATCCATGCATCCCATTATCTCAAAGAGGTTTGTTCCCTGTTCAATACGGATGCGTTGATTCAAAGGCAGGCTACGAAATATTTCTATTTGATTTTTGGCACCCCAATTAATTGAAATAGAATCAATTTTAGAAAGATTTCCCAGGCCAAAGTGGAGCTCCTGACTCGACTGCGAGGCATAGGTGCCGCCTGAATAAAGTTCTCTCTCCAGGATAATATCTCCGGAGTAAAGCTTCACTAAAGCTCCGTATGCATTTCTATTCACATTGGTGCCCACAAGCTTAAACGATACCCAATTTCCCTGGTTCGTTTGGTTTTCATAAAATGATCCCCTCGAATTACCCTCGTCAGAAACATCCACTGCAACGCTGTATACATCCAGGTCTCCGTCCAGGTCGTAGTCTGAAAAAACCGCCCCTCTATTTGACTGGATACTGCCTACCTCATCAAAAGATTCAAGACTGCTACAATTGCCATTTCCTTCATTGATAAATATCTTATCCGGGTCGCGATCTACCGTATTCAGAAATTCAATGCTGGAAACTGATCCATTGGCCACAAAGAGATCCAGGTCCCCATCATTGTCAAAGTCAAAAAAGAAGGTACCCCAGCTAGTGACTTGTTTATCACCCACCCGCCCATTGCTGATTCCTGCCACCTGAGCCATTTCATTAAAATTACTTTCTGAAATCTGAGATAGAAAATGATTGTGACCCAAATTAGTTACATAGTAGTCTTTTAAATGGTTGCCGTCTAAATCTCCAATCGCGATCCCCATACCATAAAGAGCAGCATCTAATCCATATTCACTACCGACGGAGGTCAGTTTTGATCCGGGATCCAAATTCAGGTAGGCTTCATTTGGGAGTATCCATTCTCCAAAGTCATTGGCTATATAGAGATCACAATGTCCATCCGAATTAACATCAGTGGCAGCTACTGCTAACCCACAACCTATATTGTCCACGCCATAAACGGCCGCTTCTTCGTTGAATGTGAGGTCACCTTGATTGATGTACAAAAAATTTGCATCGCAGTCATGATCAAACCCGGTAATGTTTCCATCCTCGTCAAAGATGAAACCTGGGTTCTCAATGTAATTGATTACGTAAATATCTAAGTACGAATCTTCGTTGATGTCTATAAATGCTGCCCCCGTGCTATTGCTTACCTCACTGATACCTGCCACATCGGAAACATCGGAAAATGTTCCGTCGCAATTGTTCAGCAGTAATTGATTGGCATAAGGTTTAAAAGTTGAAATAAAAAGGTCGTCGCACCCATCGTTGTTCACATCGCCAACAATGACGCCAGAGCTACTCGCGATGGGAATAGTACTGATTCCGGACATCTCAGACACGTCTGTAAAGGTGCCGTCACCTAAATTTTCGTAGAGTTTTTCTCTTTTTAGCCCCCCGGTTGTGAATAGATCGTGAAACCCGTCGTTGTTGTAATCAAAAAATGCCGCACCGCCACCCATTCGCTCCGGATTTTTGTGATAGTGGTCAACGCCCAGGGTTTGACTGACTTCTTTAAACTGGGCTGTAGCTAACTCCATGTAGAAAAAACAGCCACAGGTAAGAACGGCTTTTACATACGTTGAAGCAGGTTTAGAGCTTTTGGAATTCATTTGACCGCAAATTCAACCCTTATTCCATTCAAATAAGGAGATGTGATCTCCACTTCCAGCGGGCCTGATTTGCTAGCTTTGATGTAAACGGTAGCCTTGCCATTCAACAGCCTATGATGATTGTCCGTATAGTTTTCGGCCACGTTGTTAGAAGCATTTTCGATACCCTTTAATGTACCATTCCCGATTACCGCTACGCTAATCTCATTGCTGGATAGCTTAGCCAAATTTCCATTTTCATCCAGCGCCTGTACCTGCAAGATGGCCGTTTCACCTGGCTTTAAGGATTTAGTATTCCAATCCTTTAAGGAAAGGGTTTTGGGCTGTAAAGATGTGTCTAATATGTGGTTTGCTACTTCTGATCCCTTATTATAGCCAACGGCTTTTAGTTCACCGGCAGTAAAAGGAACGTCCCAATAAATGATTCCCGTATGGTCGTCATACTCCTTGGTTTTACCTACTTTTTCGCCATTGAGAAAGAGTGCTGCTTCTTCGGTATTCGTGTACGCTACCACCCGGATCATTTCTCCTTCTTTATAATTCCATATATCAGGGGCGTCAATGGAGAGTTTATTGTCTTCAGGCTTTAGGTAAGTTCCGAGATAGATCATAGGCTCTTTTGACCAAAGAGATTTTCTGAAATATCCTCTTGGCTTAATGTTGTTTGCGAGATCGATCATTCCCGTTGTAAATCCTCGGGAAGGCCATATACCTGCCTCACCGAGGTAATCAAATCCTGTCCAGATAAACTGACCGAATATAAAGTCATTATCTCTCACTGCTTTCCATGAATCCAGATCATGTCGTGTTTCACTCCCATAAATTACCCTGTCCGGATACTTCTTATGATCCATATCATACATAATTTCGGTATAGTTATAGCCGGTAATATCAAGTGCGGCAGGATACTCTGTTTCATTGGACATGATCACTCCTGCCAGTGCGGCGGTAACCGGACGAGAGTTGTCCAATGATTTAACGATAGGTACCAGCTCCTTGGCAATATCCCCCAGTCTATTGGCATGCGGTTGGTCTTTAAGATAGCCCCTCACAAAATATTGAGAGATTTCTGCATTACTTAGAATTTCGTGGCTGTAGGGATCGTTAGGGTAATCCACTTCATTGCCAATGCTCCACATAATAATCGATGGATGATTCCTGTTTCTCAACACAATAGACTCCAGGTCTTTTTTTCCCCATTCCCTGAAGTAGTTAGCGGCTCCCTGAAAACCCGGAGTGCCCACATTCCAACCTTCAATCCATTTTTTCTTGGGGTACTCCCACTCGTCAAAGGCCTCATCCATCACTAACATGCCCTGTTCATCACACACATCATATAAATCAGTAGCTTGAGGATTGTGACTCATGCGTATGCCATTTACTCCAATTTCCTTTAATCTTAAAACACGTTCTCTCCAAACTTCTTTGGGTACAGCTGATCCAAGCACCCCGGCATCATGATGCAGACAAACCCCCTTAATCTTCATCCATTGACCATTTAATGCAAAGCCTTTGTTTGCATCAAACTTCAGATACCGAATGCCAACGTTGGTAGTCGTTTTATCCAGTATTGTTTTGCCTTCAAAGAGGGTAGTGTTTAACCTGTATAAATAGGGTGATTCAACAGTCCATAAATTGGGGTTTTTAAGTTTGAGCTGAGTTGAATTTTCACCTGTTAAGGAAGCGGGATAAGAAGTTGAAGCCACAACCTTTCCTGAAGCGTCTACCAGCTCCTGTTTTATTTTAATAGATTTCGAAGTGGAGGAACCGGAAATTTCAGACATAATGTTAACCAATGCGTCATTTCCTGATTCTTTAGTAGTGTAAAACGTACCCCAGGGGGCCAAATGAATGGTATTGGCGGTAATCAGAAAGACATCACGATAAATACCTGATCCGGTATACCATCTTGAATCAAAATCCTCACTGTGGTCTACTTTTACGGCAACTACATTCTTCCCATCGTTCTTGAGATAGTCGGTTATTTCGTAGTAAAATGAAACGTAACCGTTAGGTCTTTTCCCCAGCCATTTTCCGTTAATATAAACTTCACTGTTGTTATAAACCCCTCCGAAGTACAGGTAGTATCTTTTATTTTTCCGGGTTTCGATTTGTAATTCTGTCCTGTACCATCCGGTACCTCCCGGCAGATAGCCTGTGCAGCTGGCGTTATCCGGGCTGGCTGGAAAAGTAACCGACCAATCATGTGGAACATCTACGCCGGTCCACTGACTATGATCCAGGTTTTCCCTGCCGCCAAGCTCAATATCACCGTAGTTAAAATACCATTTTTCAATTTTTTCTGAAGTGCCGAAACCCTGAGCTTTTAAGCTTGAATTTGTCGACAAAAGACTCACTATAACAACGAGTGAAATATGTTTCATGATATTCTCAATTTTTTTTGAATAAAGTCTGAATCGTGGTGAGCCATCTGCAGAATCTTTCTCAGCGCAAGCTATTTTAATTTTGGTGAAATAGGGGATAGACTATTATTCACAATAGGAGGGTTTATTATCAAAATGGAATGCACTGATAGTGGACTTTACTTAAATCGTGGAAATGTTTGCTATGAAATCATCGTTGGATTTTACCCGTGAATGATGAGCACCCTCTTTCGAATTAATCAATCATCGTTTAGTTATCGGATTATCGCGGAATTTTATTGTCCGGAATCCGCTTAAGCACTTTTTTGTAATCAAGGTGACTTGAGCCTATACCGTACACCTGGTGATAATGAAACCATTCAGTATATCAACAATTACCTATGAACGTACAAATCAAAGAGTATCTATTTCTGATTTTGCTCCTAATCCATTTCAGCGCCGCTGGGCAGGATTTTAATGAATATAAAGATCCGTCTGTGGTAGGGATTAATAAAGTAGGTCCCCATGCAGATATTTTTACCTTCCATCCCAATGAAAATGTAAAGGAAGAATCCAAAAACTATAAATCGTTAAACGGTAAGTGGGCATTCAACTGGGTTAGCGATCCGAATGACCGTCCGGAAGAGTTTTATAAAAACGAATATTCAGTAGAGGGATGGGATGAAATAAAGGTTCCCGCCAATATTGAAATGGAAGGTTACGGAATACCGATTTACCTCAACCACCCGTATGAATTTACCAAAAACCCCAATCCGCCCGAGATCCCTGAAGATTGGAATCCGGTGGGCTCTTATGTAAAGTACATTGTACTTGACGAATCCTGGGTCAACGATGAAGAAAGAGTAGTAATGCACTTCGGAGCGGTCAAAAGCGCCATTTACTTATGGGTCAATGGGAAATATATAGGGTATTCACAAGGATCAAAAACACCCGCCGAGTGGGATATTACCTCTTACCTGGCAAATGGAAAGAACCGTTTTGCATTCCAGGTATTTCGTTTTTCTGATGGCAACTACTTGGAATGTCAGGATTTTTGGCGGCTTAGCGGGGTTGAAAGAGACGTGTTTCTCTTCAAAACTCCCCGGGTGTTTGTTTCTGACTGGAAGGCCGAAAGCACTCTGGCCAATAACTATCAGGATGGAAAATTTGCTCTCGATTTGAAAGTGAAGAATACCAGTGACAAAAAATTTAGTGGTACGATCAAGATTAATCTAAAGAATGATAAGGGGCAAAGTGTGCTGAGTAAAAAGAATAAGATCCAACTTAATACGTCTGAGGCAAAAGTCATTACATCTTCGAATATTATCAATAATGTAAAACCCTGGTCTGCGGAAATCCCTACGCTTTATTCGCTTGAAATCACTTTAAATGATCGGGTGATTAAGAAAAGAATCGGTTTTCGGAGTGTGGAAATTAAGAATGCGCAGCTACTCATTAACGGGAAGTCAATTTTGGTGAAAGGTGCTAACAGGCATGAGCATGATCCTGTCACCGGACATTATGTTTCCAGGCAATTAATGGAGAAGGATGTAAAACTGATGAAATCCCTGAACATCAATTCAGTCAGAACTTCCCACTATCCTAACGATCCCTATTGGTATGAGCTCTGTGACAGGTACGGTCTGTATGTGGTAGATGAAGCAAATATTGAATCACACGCGCTGGGTGCTGCCAAGCAGCGATCATACGATGCATCCCGGCATATTGCTGATAACCCTGAGTGGGAGCTTGCTCACTTGGATAGAATACAGCGGATGTATGAAAGGGACAAAAACCATCCGTCAGTAATTATGTGGTCAATGGGCAATGAATGTGGTGACGGGATCAACTTCATCAAAGGATATGAGTGGTTAAAATCAAAAGATGCCAGACCGGTAGTATTTGAGCAGGCGCATCTTAAAGCGCATACGGATATTTATACACCGATGTATGCTTCAATTTCCGAGCTTAAAAACTATGCAAAACATAACTACCATCAGCGTCCGCTTATTCAGTGTGAATATGCGCACGCCATGGGCAATAGTATTGGAAACCTACAGGATTATTGGGATGTAATAGAGGAGTATCCGAAACTGCAAGGAGGCTTCATTTGGGATTGGGTGGATCAGGGCATTGAAAAGTTTACAGAAGAGGGAGCTAGATATTTTGGATATGGCGGCGATTTCGAGCCCGACAGCGTAAGAAATGACAATAATTTTTGTGTTAACGGAATAGTGAATCCTGATAGAATACTTAATCCGCATGCATTTGAGGTCAGGTATGTTTACCAAAATTTTAAGGCTCAGCTTTTGAATAAACAGCCTCTGGAGGTTTTGATTAAGAATGAGTTTGCATTTAAGTCTTATCAGGGAATGAAGTTACAGTGGGAAATTCTTGCCAATGGTGAACTAAAAGCCAATGGAGCCATGGGCCTATCCACCAAGCCGGGGGCCTCAGAGGTTATTCGAATTCCTTTTGATTATTCTTCGGGAATGTATGCTGCTGAAGAGTTACTTAACTTAAGCCTAGTTTCAACCCAAGAAAATTATTCG
>JBCDHA010000210.1:0-6616 GCA_038750705.1 Bacteroidota bacterium | reverse complement strand
GCTGTATTGGGGTGGCCAAAAGGAAAGCTCGTGGAATCTTTATAAACCCATTATTGATCATCTACTGAAGCAAGGCCATTTGAATCAAATAAGAAAGGCATTTTCAAGAGAAGCTGAGAAGCTCTATGTTCAAGACCTTCTGAAGTCAGACGAGCCTTTTATAGCAAAGAGTTTGAAGGAAAAATGTTATATTTTAATATGTGGAGCCTTGCAAATGCAGGAAGGTGTGGAAGAGGTTCTTGAACAGGTAACTATTAAAAACTTTGAAAAACCGCTGATGCACTTTAAAGATCTCGGACTTATCAGAACAGATTGCTATTGAGCCCCGGTAGTGGCGTGCATGATCTGAAAGGGGAATCTAAAATGCCCGGTGAAGTGTGAGCGTCCGTCCACAGGTTTTTCAAGGAGCTTTTCATGCTAAAGTTGAACCAAGCCTTCAAACATCACAGGCCTGATAATCTGTGGTCGCTACCGGAATAAAGGGTGTCCTGTTAACTTATCGTCGACAACTTCCGAATCCAAAGATTTATAACCATTGATTCGCAATTACAAATTCTGCTGAAATCCAGAAACCCATTTTGGGCTTCTTATTAGTCGCTAATTATAGGGATTTTGATCGCTAGGGCTAGGGATTTTGCACCCCTTGAATAGATCTTTGAAAATAAGAAGGTCTTTATTTGCACCTATTTATATTGATTCTGAATAAGAATAGTTGTTGAAGTAGTGCTGCGGGGAATTCTTAATCTTACTATTTGCTTTTTGTTCGTTGACATAGGTGTCTGTTACGCTCAGGAAGTTACTCTATCAGGGCGCGTTTCTAATGCCGATTATGAACCCCTGGCATACGTGAATTTAGCGGTACAAGAACTCAACCAGGGCACATTTAGCGACTTAGACGGTAGGTTTTCTTTGACTCTCCCATCAAAAAATATGGAGTTGACCGTCAGTTCAATGGGCTTTAAAACGCAAAGCATACGAATCGATACCATATCCAACCTTTCCAAGGTAGAAATTATACTTCAAGAGAATCTATTGGAACTCGAAGATGTGATTGTTACTGCCAAAAAGACCATTAGCCAGGAGGGTACATCAACCTACGAAATAGGAGAACAGGCCATCAAGCAAGTGCAGGCCATGAACCTATCGGATGTTTTGGCGCTATTACCTGGTAACCGAATTGTACCTCCAGACCTTACAGAACCCGGGCAGGCCAATATAAGAAGCGCCATAGAATCAAACGCCAATGCCTTCGGTACGGCAATTATTTTAGATGGTACAGCTATAAGTAATGACGCCAACTTACAGGCTAAAAACCCTGCCACGCTTGCAGATGGAGGCAAATCGCAAGTGGCAGGCGGAATAGACCTAAGAAGTATTTCTTTGGCTAATGTAGAATCTGTTGAGGTGATATCTGGAGTAGCTTCTCCAAAATATGGGAATCTTTCATCCGGGGGGATATTGGTGAAAAGTAAAGTAGGCGCCTCACCGTGGATTACTACTGCTAACGTTTCAGCCACCAATTATCAAGCTTCCGTTGCCAAAGGATTTGAATTTAAAAAACTAGGCTTACTTAACACGGATTTTTCCTACGCTTATTCTTCCGGAAGTCCTACTGAGGTTAAAACATTTTATCAAAGTTTTAATCTGGGCTTGCGTTGGAAATTACCTGCGCCTAAAGAAAGCAAATGGAATCACTTTACAACATTCAGAATAGGACACTCAGATGATGGGAATCGCTTTGAACCCGATGAAATAAACAGAAATGAAGCAGACGTAAAAAGCACATCCTATCTTTTTGGGCTGTCCGGAGATCTGGATTTACCGGCTTTGGGCATGTTAAACTATAATCTGGGCACACAAATAGTCAGCCAATACTCCTACTTTGATTCCTTTGGTGATGATGGCCCGTTTCCCATTATAGAAGCTTTAGAAAGCGGCACCTATACTACTACTTATGCACCGTTAATATACAACGAGATCAAAGAAATAAATGGTCGGCCTGTTAACATCAATGCCAATATCTCGATCTCACAGTTTGCCGAAAAAAATAGCTTTAAATTCAATTTTGAGACCGGGGTACAATACACCTATGATAAGAATACCGGGAGCGGTCGTGTGTCCAGCGGAAATATCGCCAGACCACAGGACCTGATCGGCAGTCGTTCTGCCACCTTTCAGGAAATTCCCGCTTCGAAAAATTTTTCTGCCTATCACCAAACCAGAATTACCAGAAATGGCGCTAACACTACTCAGCGATTGAATTTAGGGCTGCGCTATGACTACATGCTTGAACGATATAACCTAATCTCCCCTAGATTATCATTTTCATCCGCTTATAAAACCGTGACTGCCCGTGTGGCCTGGGGTATTGCGTACAAAGCTCCGGCTATGATTCAACTCTATCCCGGCAAGACCTTTATCGACTATATTAACTTTAATTATTTTGCCGAAAATCCCGCTGAGCGGCTTGCTGTAGTTACCACTTATGTGCAACAACCTTCCAATGAACAGCTACGGCCTAATTACGTAGATATGAAAGAAGTGGGGTTCGACTGGACGCCTGCATTTTTCACCTTACAAGCCACCTTCTTCAGAAAGGATCTACGCAGAGGAATAAATCATACGGACGAGCTTCTAATTCTACCCAGGCAAGCTTATGAGGTGGTAAGCGCTCCTCCCGGCCAACAACCGGAAATAGCGCCAATACCAGGTGATATTACCAATATTCCTAGAACAGTTAAAGTGCTGAAAAACAATGAATATGTGATCACCAATGGTGTTGAGTTGATATTCACACCTCCTAAAATTGAAGCTACGGGTACCGAGTTTAACTTCAGATACAGTTACCTGGAAAGTACACTTACCGACACCGGTTTTGATACCCGAAGATCAAGTTTTGTGGTTGGTAGCAACCAGGTTCGTTTTGGAGTTTATGAAAACAACAGACGCAGAAGGGTAAACAGCTTCGGTACACTAACACTTATTCAGCATATTCCGTCCCTAAGGTTTGTATTAACACTTTCTACAGAGTTTAACTTTTACGAGAAGCAAGGTTCACTTGACAGAAACCTATATCCGTTTGCCTACTATGATAATGAAGGGAACTACATTCCTATACCCTCGGGTGAGCGGCAAAGCGCTACTTATGAAGATCTGAAGTTAGATGCACAATCATTAGCATTCGAACGAACACCTTTTCATACCAATTTTAATTTACAAGTGCGCAAAGAAACTGTTCATGGGCACTCATTCAGCTTTTTTGCCATAAATGCACCATGGTATAATCCCACTTTTGAAAACCAGGGAAGACGAAGACAATTAAACGACAGATTATCTGTTGGTTTTAACTTTTCAATTAAAATAAAAACAAAAAAATGAACCTTTTAAAATTTAAAAATTCAATTTCCACACGTGTATTGAAGTGTGTACTTGCTGCAACGGTAATATTAAGTTGTAGTGATGATGATGCCGTGCCGAATCTGGGCACCTTGGAAATACAGCTGCAATTGGCGAGTGGGCTTAGTAATATTCCGTTGTCCGATATTCCGGTTAAAATTACCAATACTACTGATAACTCGGAGTCCGAAGCCAACACTGATGCTTCCGGCCAGATCATGTTTGAAAACATAGCCGCAGGTACTTACAATATCATTGTTTCACAATCTACGGACGACTATAATTTAAGCGGAACGGCGAATGATATTATTGTAAGCCGGCAGGAAACCATCAATGAAATAATAGAAATAAATGCCGTAGACCCTAATGCAGGTTTAGTGATTAAGGAAGTCTATTGTGTGGGTGCAAATGATGGGTTTGTGTCATTATTTAAAGATCAGTTTATTGAAATTTTTAATAATTCTTCCGAAACACTATTTGCCGATGGCTTATATGTAGCCAACTTATTCGGTGAAACCGGTACTGCGGGAGAGGACACTCCCATCACCGATGTTCTTTCAACGGATGAATTTGTTTATGCAAATCTCATCGATCAAATACCAGGGAGCGGACAGGATTATCCAATAGAATCAGGCAAGAGCATTGTAATTGCGTTAAATGCGGTTAATTACAAAGAAGGGAATCCGCAAGCCGATGAAGCGCAGGATAATACAGATGCTACTTTGGAAAGATATTCTGTAGAATGGCTGGAAGCACAGGGTAGAATAGGAAATACCTTTTTTGACCTTGACAATCCTAGCGTACCTAACATGACCAATATTTACATTTATGAGGCCACCAATTTTTACTCCTTTAATTCTTATGGAGCAGGGGCAATATTAATAAGCGGTGATGCCACATTTTCCGATAGCGATATTGTAGACTACACAAAAACGGGTTCTAGTAACACTTTTAAACTCATGCGAGTGCCTGTAGATCAGGTTTTAGATGGCGTTGAGATACTGGAAAACTCTCAGGCCGCCAGTTTCAAGCGTATGCCAAATGCTATTGATGCCGGATTCCACTTTGTGAATGCTGATGGAGGCGCATTTTATTCAGGTAAGAGTTCAAGAAGAATTAAAGATGAAACAGCGTCTGCTCGTTTTGGAAGGGTAATATTACAAGATACGAACAACTCAAGTGTTGACTTTGAATCGATCGAGTCTCCTGATAAATATGGTTACAACCAATAGTTTATATCTAAACTTAAAAAAGAGAGCGTTAATACCGCTCTCTTTCATTTTACTATCTTTTTGGGCTCACGCACAAACCCCAAATACATTCTATAATCTAAATGCTATTGAAAGAGGTTTCGAAATAGATCTTTTTCATGAAAGATACGCTACTCTCCCTTCGTTGATTAATGCCTCAAATAGTTTAAGGTTTAGCTACGGAAAGGTGAATTACGTTAAGGGTGAAGGTAACTTCAGACACCCGCAGGATTACAAGAAAATAAGCGGTATAACGCTAAGTACCGCTTCATTAGCGTCTTTAAAAGATACAAATTGGACCCTCTATGGCGCTTTAGAATACCAAAACAGCAAAAAACAAAACGTAGGTATTAACTTATCCTATGGAGTAAACAATGATTATTCACCTTACTATTTTTTTCAAAAACAGGAAGGCTTTTGGAATCATCAGAGTTATAACTTCTCAGTGGCCTCGGCAAATAAGGTGAGTGATAAGCTAAGCTTAGGCGCCAGTCTGGATTATAACACTAACCAGTATTACCGGAAAAGTGATACACGTAATGAAACGATAGCCTTGGCCATGCTGGGAAAAGTATCTGCCAGCTATGATGTAAAACCAAACCATAAATTGAGTTTAACACTAGGCGCTGAGCGCTATAAGGCAGAGTCAGATCTTTATAATAAATTTCCCAAGAGTGGCGCTGATACTGAGTATGTTGTTTATTTGAATACCGGGCTTGGGTCATTTCTAAAAAGTGTTAAACAGGGCGCAGACATTAGGCGTAGTATTCCTGAAATTCGTATGCAGTGGTACCATAAGCTAGATAATGGTGATCTGTCCATAGAGTCAGCTACTCAATATGGTCAAGAAAAATGGATCGATCCGTTAATCAGTCGCGTTGAAGAAAATGACGTCATTGCCCAGTTTAGCTATATCCGGCAAGTAGTAAATTTATTTTACAATAAGCGCTATGCCCATAAGCGATTGCTGACACGTTTATCTGCAAACTATCTTTCCGGAGAAGGAGAGGTTTGGGAAGCGCCCACCAACAGTTTCATTCAAAACTATACAAACCAACTGATAGCAATGAATGTAAAAGGTGATCTGCTCTATCAGGACCTGACCATCAATCGTATAGGGTTGGGTTTATCTTTATTAAACCGCGAGCAGAGTGATCTAAACTATGGCTATAAGTATAATTATACCACAGTCCAGCCTGAGTTTAGCCTAGCTTTAAAAAAATCAATAAACCCCCGACTTATTTTGTTTAATGAGTTCATAACTTCGTATCGCTACATAGCTAATCTAAACCATGATCCTTTTGCCGCTGACAACATCTTCGTTGACTGGATTGGTAACCCTACAGCCGATTATTTGGGTACGGATGCTTTTAATTTACAATATACCTTTGGATTTACCTTAAATATGCCGGGTAACGACCTGATAGAGATAGCTCTAAATATTTCTTATTGGGGTGTAGCTTCTACCTCAAACACGTTTCAGGACACCGTCTTAAACAGTGATGATTACCTAAGCTTTGATTTGGGATTGAGTGTGTTTTTTTAATTTGAAGCCGGCCAATAGATTAGGTGTAGAATTATTCAAATTAATCTTTCACTCTCCTGGCGACTCTTCCGCTGAAACAGCCATTGCTTTTGGCATCGAACCTAAAATAGCAATGATTTCTTATTCTTAAAGATTCAATATGGTAAAGGGGCTGGCGCAGGCAAGTACGAGGGAGCGACAGAGCTGGTGAAGGTAGCACAGCTGGAATTGAAAGTAGCAGGCCCCCATTTTAATATTTGAGAACTGGTTCCTCTTGATTCGATGCTGGCTTTTTATCAATGTATTTAAGGCGGGGGCGAGGGTTATTGGTTAATTGGTTTCCTTGTCCCTTACCGCTTATTTTCATTTTACCAGGACCTTGGTTCTTGTTTCGTCTGCCCCACCAAATGATAAAACCCGTTATAGGAAGACTAGCGGAAAACAG
>JBCDHA010000209.1:0-6620 GCA_038750705.1 Bacteroidota bacterium | reverse complement strand
GACTCCATGAAAGACTCATTATGCACGTTCCAGGCACCACTAACATTCCACGTGGTCAAATACCTTGCCTGGTCGCTATTACCTAACTGGTTAGAGCCGTCATACCTAACCGTAAAGTTGCCAATGTAGCGCGATTTATAAGCATAGCCACCATTGAAAAACAAGCCGAAAAAACGATCACGTTCTTCGGTTATTGAATAGTACTCAATGTTCTGGAGGTTAAAAAACTCGATGATGTTAGGGTCTGTAACCACAATGCCACCGCTGTTATATATTACTCCAATACCTGTAGCGCTGGTGGCAGACCTGTTGGTATATCTTATTTCCTGACCTGCCAGTGCATTTACCTCATGATCCGAATTAAAGGTATGAGACCATTCCACACTTATGCGGTTAAAGAAATTAAGTAAATCACTGATATCTAAGTAATTAAACCCGCCCTGGGGTAAAACTACCTGTGGATTAAGCCCCGGATTATCAGGATCTCTGAATAATAAATTATTGGCATCTTGGATAAACTGGGTCTGATTGGCCCTGTATGCCTCAGCTTGATTTGAGTTTTCATGCACCATATGATCGCGTTGGGTAGTGGCGTAGCGGGCTTGAAACACACCTTTGATAGATAAGTTTTTCAATGGATTTACCTCAAAATCAGTTTGAGCCGATATATCCACAACTTCTATATTTATAGAATTTAATTCCAGCTCATCCAAAATATTGAACGGCGCATAATTACGTCTGAAATACTCCAAATCACCATTTTCGTCAAACGGGCGAATGGAGCGGGCCGTATTCAATGAGTAACTAAAGGGATTGATATCAAAATCCCTATTGAATTGACCGGTAATAGGATCAAGATCTCGGTTTCTCGTTCCGGGGACATCCTGATCGCGATAGCTGGCGGTTACTTTGAGTCCAAATGAAAATTTATCGGAAATGAAATAAGTATTTCTGGCTGTACCTGTGATCCGTTGAACCTGATCAGCGATAGTCTGACCTTTGTCATACAAATAGCTTATGGAATAATAGTTATTTGATTTATCAGAGCCGGATGTAAAGTTCAATGAATGTTGTTGTTGAAGGCCTACATCTCTAAATAACACATCAAACCAGTCCGTATTTGCATTTTCATATTGATTAAGGAATTCTTCGTTAAGTCCACCGCCTTCTCCCCAATCCAATTCCTTGTTAGCAATTAGTGTAAACATTTTACCCATGGCGCCGTACGTCTGGGAGCGCACAGAAGTGCTGATATCTATTATACCCTTATCTACAAGCTCTCGGTAGACGGACATCTCTTCAGCAGAATTCAATAAATCAAACTGATTATACGTAGGCCGTAGCTTAGCAGAGAAATTCGCCGAATAGTTGACTCTTAAAGCGCCGCTCTTGCCTCTTTTGGTAGTAATAACAATTACACCATTTGCCGCACGTGCTCCGTATATGGCGGTAGCAGAAGCGTCTTTCAGGATCTCAAAGGACTCTATATCATTAGGATTCAGATTGGCTATGGATGAACTGGTCAACGTATTGGCATTGCCGGAAATAAAGTCATCGGTATCCACGTTGGCCAGATCTTCAAGAATAACACCATCTACCACAAATAACGGTTGATTATTACCATTGATAGAGGCATTGCCACGTATGCGGATTTTAGGCGTGGTGCCAAAGGTGCCAGAGACATTATCGACGTTTACACCTGCTACCTGGCCTTCAAGCATGCGACTCACATCAGCCATGCCGCTAGCCTGGATCTCAGACATTTTCACGCTTTCAGATGCTCCTGTAAATAACTTTCGCTCCAGTTCCTGAAAGCCTGTCACCACTACTTCATTCAGTATTTCGGCTTCCTCTTCTAGCGTAACCTGAATAGTAGTCTGATTGCCAACAGGAACTTTTTTTGTCTGCATACTGATCATACTAAAAACCAGTACAGCATTCGAAGGTGCCTCTAAAAGAAAAGTACCGTTAATATCCGTCACCGTTCCAGTACTTGTACCCTCTATAAGTACAGAGACACCGATAAGAGGATTACCCATATTATCTAAAACCGTCCCGCCAATAGAAGAAAGTCCCTGCCCTAACAGAGAATGTACAAAACATATTAAAACAATGCATGTACAAAGTCTTTTCAACATAAACTGTTGATTACAATTTAGTCTTTCTCGAACGTATAAGTTAATATGATGTTTTGGGTTTCACCATAAACATCAAAGAGTGAATCACGCACTGAGGTGTCAAATATGGTATCCGGTCGTACAAAGTCTGGCAACAAAATGAAAATATCGGTCTCTCCTTTTAAAATAAGTTCGTCTTCACTCACATCGATAAGTTCAAAATCTGTTATCAGTATAGTGTTATCTTCTGGATCCAGTTCAAGCTCATTTCCATCAAGCTCCCATTCCCCATCCTCTTCAACATCACCATCGAAGAATCTGAGCTCTCTCTCATAGGTGTTATCTTGGTTAAATTCAATTATGTAATCATTTTCCCCAAAAAGGCTAGAATTGCGATCACCATTGATATTGCTAAAACCTGAGTTAGCTGCTTCAACATTTACTTCATCTAGCTCCCACTCTCCAACTATTGGGCTTACCGTTGGGCCATCGTCATCATCGCCACACGAAGTAATCAACCCAACACTCAAAATCATTCCAAATACCAGTAAATTTCTTTTCATATTCAATTATTTTAATTGTTATCGATTTTTACAGTTAATTAAATTACATCAAAATACTTAATAATCAGATCAAGTTATATTTAAAATAATAAATTGTCGTCTAATTGTTTTCCAGAATAAACTTCTGCGCAAAATATTAACGCATATTGGGGGGTTAATGAAAGACATTTTTTCAAAACAATCAGATCTATATGCGAAGTTTAGGCCAGGGTATCCTAATAATCTTTATGGATACTTATATAATCGCTGTAGTCAATTTAATGCAGCCTGGGACTGTGGAACCGGCAATGGCCAGGTAGCGCACCAATTGGCCAAACAATTTAATCATGTTATTGCCACTGACATAAGTGCCACCCAACTTGAGCATGCTCTAAAGAGCACAAACATTAATTATAAGTTAGCCTCTGCTGAAAGCTCTGAAATCGAACCACAATCGATTGATCTTGTTACCGTTGCTCAAGCCATACACTGGTTTGATTTCGATAAGTTTTACAAAGAAGTATGTCGAGTAGCGAAACCCAAATGCCTGCTAGCGTACTGGGCATACGAGCTTCCAAAAATTGAACCCGTCGTAGACAGAACCGTAATTCATTTTCACGATGAGGTAATGGGGGACTACTGGGACATTGAGCGCGAATATTGGAGAAAAAATATACAAATATTCTATACCCATTAAAGAGTTTTGAAAGCCGTGAGTTTACTTATAAAACAACCTGGAAGTACGAAAATCTTGAAGGCTACCTAGGTTCATGGTCTGCCGTTCAGCACTTCATACATAAACAGGGTTACAACCCTGTGTTTACCTTACTAAAGGAGCTTAAGTCACAATGGACAAAACCAAAACAAGTTGAATTCCCCATATTTCTATATGCGGGACGCATTTAAACTTAATATAATTGGCTCGATGGACTTGCCTATCATTTCTGATCTTGATAGGATTTATGCTGAATATCGAAAAGTTCGGTTATCATATACCCAAAGGTTATATCTACTTTACGGTGTTCTTCTCACTCATCGTGGAATTACTCAACATGAAAATCAGAAAGTAAGGAAGTGCACCAGTGAAACTTGACCAAAAGGGTTAAATAAATTAATGGAGTACTGGTTAACTGCCTAGTTAACCAACCGCCGGTAACATTACATAATCAACTTATGTCTTTGATTTTGGCTGCATTTACGAAAAGAACATTACCAATTTCTTCATAACCGCTAAACAAATCCGTTCCAAGCTGTTTTACTGCCTCCCCCCTGAAGCCTACAATAGTTAAATCAGCATCTTTTGACTTCTTATTAATAATATCTTTTGTAGACACATCATCACTCTGTTTCAAAATAGATATATTTTTCGGAGAGATGGGCAGCCGGCCGGTTTTGATCAATGAAAGCAAATTTTCTTCTTGTTCAGAAACTTCTTCATGATGAACAACAGCATAAATCTTGATCTCGGCACGTTTCCAATCCCGGTGCCCCATGATGATGTATCCTAGAAGTATCATAAGGCTGCTGTTGGTAATGTCATTGGGCGTAAGCCAGATATGTATACTTTGGTTAAATCCATACTCTTTATCTGACGACCCAAGAATGCAAATATCAAAATCTGCAGACTTTACCAACGTAAAATTATCCATAATCTCCTCCAGATTCTCGGGTTCATGTTTTGAGAACTCAAACAGGATCATATTAATGTCCTTACCTGAAACGCTAGGTAACTGCATAGCCTGAGCCACAGCGCTCGTGAAGGAAGGTGATATCAATGTATCGATATATACATTACTCTTACTGGCCCCACTGATCTGGAGTAACCTGTGAAGTTCTTCTTTTGATGTAGCATTGGACTCTTTAGATAAATAACCATTAATGTAGTGTAGGTACGTGCCAAAACCATAGCGGTGAGAAAGCCATCGCATTAACTGAAATGCCGTTGGCCGCTTAAAAAAATCCGGTGAAATACAAATTACCGAAGGTCGCCAGTTGTCCTCGCCTTTCTCCGCTTTTTGTAAAAAAACCTGCAGCCGTCTACTTAATTGAAAGATAACACCCTGGAATATCTTAGCCAGACCTTCCTTGCTCTTGCTGGTGTAGGTAACAAAAAAGTAGATCAACGTCATAAAAATGATAGACACAATAGCATAAGGAGCATTCATTTGGAACATAAGATAAATGCAAAGCACGGCTCCGAGTAGTGATATATACCATTTAGATTTAAATGATGGCCGATAAGATGGATCCGCCGCAAAGTGTTGTAAAAATGAAATTAAACAAAGCGACCCATACGTGATCATAAAAAACATCGATATTACCTCTGCCACGGCATTAATATCTCCTACAGCTACAAATAGGATGGCTATAGCGCTCGTGATCAAGGTAGCATTAAATGGTTCATTGGTTACCGCCTTACCTCTGGCCAACCATCTGTTAATGTAAGGAATTGGGAAAACCTTATCTCCGGCTAATGCTTGCAAAGTTCTGGGCGCTACCATTATACTACCCAGCGCGGAAGAAACTGTGGCACAGGCTAAACCGATAGGTATAATCGGTCCCCAAATAGCAATTTTAGACATAATGAGTTGATCACTGTCTAAATCTTCCGGGCTGGCGGCTATGGCCATCTTGTATCCTATAAAAATGTAAATGATCATGCCACAAACTGTGGCGGCAACGGTTCCGAAAGGAATTGACTTCTTTGGGTCTTTAAGATCTCCTGAAAGACCTACTCCTGCGGTCATACCGGTGAAAGCCGGGAATACAATGGCGAACACCATGAAAAAATTATCCGGATCAGTTACCCTATTGGTCCAATCCAAAGAAGTTAGCTGAGTCTGATACTCCGAGTTACCGACGAAAAAGAATATAAGTGACAAGAAAAGGATTGCCACCACTACGTAGAGCGCTTTCATGCCTATATCAGCACCCTTTTTTATCATAACGGCACTAATAGTTATGACTACAGGCAGGCTGATTAGTCTCTTATCAATAGGCCCAACACTCCACGTATCCTGAAGCCACCTAATAACAGGGTCAAAAGCTTCGGCAAAAGCTATTACATAAAACGCCACGCTAATCGCCTGAGAAAGGTAAAGCGCAAAGCCGATGGAAGCACCTACGTTTATACCAAATGAACGTGATATTATATAGTATTCGCCACCTCCTTCTACTTTCGAATTAGTCGCTATTTCGGCAATGGCCATAGCGGTAGGAATGGTAACCAAATGACCAAAAAAAATAATTCCGAGGGTACCAATGTACCCAACATTGCCAACAGCATAGCCAAACCGCAGAAACATAACAGCTCCCAGTATTGTTGAGATTGCCGTAAAAAAAACAGGCGCCGTTCCGAAATTTGCCTTGCTTCCGCTAATGTTCATAGGCTAAAACCAAGATAGACACTTATAGTGATTTGAAGACTAATATTTTTCATATGTTGAAAAGGTTCACAATGTATACAAGGCCTATGTGAGAGCAGACCGGATCATTTAAAAGCATCATCATATAGCTATTGTTATCTCATTGTAACTGCCACTGCCTATTGACCGGGTGCAGACTCCATTAAAATTTCCCTGACATTGCCTTTTATTTTTTCTGATAAATCATCCGTAGGTAGGTCATTAACATCTACTCCAAACGGATCTTCAATTTCTTCTGCTATGATCTCCACACTTATAAGAATGTAGAATATCAAAAGTACGATAGGCACTGTCCAATAGTTAAACTCATGAATAAAGGCAAAAGGCAGAGTAATAGTGTAGGTGAAAATAAACTTCTTAATGTACATACTGTACGAATAGGGTATTGGAGTATTCTTAATACGCTCGCAACCTCCTAATATATCTGAGAAGCTTTTCACCTCCTTATCGAGTATAAAAAACTGATTGCCGGTAATCTTTTCTGATTTATACAGGGCATTTACCTTTTCATAAATCAATAGCGTTATGAAATTGGG
>JBCDHA010000208.1:0-6621 GCA_038750705.1 Bacteroidota bacterium | reverse complement strand
TAAAGGAAATTTGGTAAGTGGTTTAAAAAGATTAAAAAACGAAGGGTTCCTGAACAATAACAATGGTTTTTGGAAACTGACCCTTGAGGGAAAAGAAAAAGGGCAACGTATCGTAAAGCTGCATAGGTTATGGGAGCTATATCTCACGGAGTATCTTAAAATTGCGCCCGATCATGTACATGACGATGCAGACACCATTGAGCATATTCTTACACCTGAGTTAGAAGCCCGGCTGGAAAAATTATTGGATTACCCCACCTTAGACCCGCATGAATCGGAGATACCATATGGATAGCTTAGGGCTTGGGGCGGAGAGCTTAGGGTGTAGGGCAAAGTGTTTAGTGAATAAACAACAAAAGAATAGATTATATGGCAACATTTAGATTTCAAGAATTACAAATATGGCAGGAAGCAATTGAACTAACTGATGCTTTACTGGATGTTGCTGACACCGCAGAAGAAAAAAAGAAATTCAAATTTGCAGAGCAGTTACGAGGAGCCGTTATGAGTATTTCAAACAATATCTCTGAAGGTTCAGGATCATTTTCGAACAAGGACTTTGCACATTTTCTAAACATATCCAGGCGTTCTATTTTTGAGGTTGTTAATATTTTAACCATTTTCCATCGAAGGGAATACATAGATTCAACTTTCTATCTCGAACAAGCGGATAAGCTCGATGTACTCAGTAGAAAAATCACAAATTTCAGAAAAGCCCTTATTTCAAAGCGCTAAGCGCTAAGCGCTATGCACGCAGTTCAGATCATACTAGCCGGTTCTTTAGTTGCCATTTCTTGTGGGCTGCTGGGGTGCTATCTTATACTTCGTAAGATGGCCATGGTAGGGGATGCAATTTCTCATGCTGTTTTGCCAGGAATCGTGATTGCTTTTTTACTCCATGGCTCAAGGGATTCGCTAACCATGCTGGTTGGGGCCGGGATTATCGGCATAGCTACAACTTTTTTAATCGAATTCTTCCATAAAAAAGGTCAGCTTCAAACCGATGCTTCAATAGGCGTAACGTTTACCTGGTTATTTGCCGTGGGAGTAATTCTAATATCGGCATATGCAGGACAGGTGGACCTGGATCAGGACTGTGTGCTTTACGGAGAGATCGCCTACGTGCCTATCGACCTTTGGATTACCGACGCCGGTACAATTATGGGACCCAGAGTAATGTATATAGCAGGTTCCGTATTGCTTATCGTGCTTATTTTCATTGGTTTTGGCTACAAAGAGCTCTTCTTGACTACCTTTGATCCATCGTTTGCCGCAGCTATTGGTATATCTACATCGCTATGGCATTACTTGCTAATGGGTGCCGTTTCACTCACTACGGTAGCCTCATTTGAAGCGGTAGGAGCTATACTGGTTGTGGCTCTGCTAATTGCTCCACCTGCCACAGCCTACCTACTGACTGAAAACCTGAAGAAAATGATGGTAATAAGCGCTGTTCTTGGAGTTTTGATATCTGCATCCGGATATTACCTAGCTACAGGTCTTGATGGTTCTATTGCCGGGGCGATGGCCTCGATGGCCGGTTTATTTTTTGGATTGGCTTTCCTATTCTCACCAAAAGAAGGGGTAATAACTAAAAGATTCCAGAAAGAAATCAAGCCTACAACCTAATGATCATTCCTTCATCCGACACTTTAAATTCTTGCTCCACTATCTTGTAAGCATCACTACCGATGTTCAGTAACGGATTAGAATGGTTAAAGTGTATAAAATGAATTTTTGATTTGTCCACCTTGCCTAACTCAGAAAACCGGTCCATAGATTCAGCTACAAAGGGATGCGGAATCTCGCTCATATCTCTGCCGGGCAACTCCGCCTGATCAAAAAAAGTAGCGTCAAGAAAAGCATAATCATTTTCCTTAATTATCCGGGTAATGCTGCGTGACCATTTACTCCACTTATCTATATCGGGTATAAAAATCATTTTTGTCTCATTCGCACTAACCCGATAACCTACGGTCTCAGTGTATTCATCACGATGAGGGACTTCGAACGGCATGACCTTAATAGCCGAGGTCAGCTCAACCTCCGCGCTGTCGGTCATGGGTTGCAGAACAATATTCCGAAGCTTTACAAGCTGATCCCAAGGGCCGTTCTCACTTAGATAATCATACATTCCAGGCATAGCATAGGCATTAAGGTGTTTAGTATTCATTGCCTCCCTTCCAAAATGCATAAGCCCTGTATAATGGCCAATATGACCATGAGTCAAAAAAACTCCGGCCAGTTCGTAAACACTATCAGGCGCATACTGCTCCAGCATAAAAAGTTGCTCTTTGATATCAGGGGTTGCTTCGAATAGCCACTTTTTCTTTGACTGCGGATCAATAAGTGCAAGGCAGGTGGCGCTTCTCTTTAAGCTTGGATCATGCCATGCACGCATACAGTGCTCTTTGTAACAACCTGCTTGCGGGTAACCGGCATCTTGAGCTACCCCTAGTACTACCAAATAAGGAGTACCTGGCACTAAAACTTCAGCCTTATGTTCAGAACGTTTTTCATTTTGACAGGCAACAAGACTAATGATAAAAGGAAGTATAACTTTATTCATCCTCTTGAGAAACAATTCTCACATCTGCACGCCTATGTTCTTCGGCATCACCTTCTTCATCCTTCACGGAACCATAACCTTGAGCAATAATCCGGTCTTCGGCTAATCCCTTACTTATGAAATAGTCTAGGACAATGAGCGCTCTTTTCTGAGAGAGTTGTAGGTTGTACCTTGGATTGCCATCCTTACTTGCGTAACCGGCAATATCAATGCTAAGAATATCATATTTGTTTAAGAGCTGAACAATACTGTCTAACTCAGATTGATGTACTTCTTTAATCGAGCTTTGATCCGTATTAAAAAAAATCTGATGCGTATGATCAATTATTTTGAGTTCATAATCTTCAAACTTTTTTTTCTGTTCTCCTTTTTCTTCGGCAACTATCTCATCTGGACTCAGCTTTTCAGCAAGCGCAATCCGTTCCTGGCTTTTATATTCCTTATCTCCATGGTACCTCACCTTAAAGATGTCCTCAAAGCCAATTCCTCCTTCTCTAACCGAAGCATAATACCCGATCCTCTGATCCGGAGATGCATTAAAAGATATTTCATTATCAGGAGTATTGACCGGGTAACCCAGATTTTCAGGTTGAGACCACTCGCCTTTTAAGCTGTCATATACTGACCTGAAAATGTCATAACCACCATATCCTTTGTGTCCCGTACTACTGAAATAAAGTGTTTTACCATCGTAGGCCAGAAACGGACTGTCCTCGTCAAACTTGGTATTAATAACAGGCCCAAGACTCTTCGACTTATACCAATTCCCTTTCTTGTCTTTGATACACATGTAAATATCTATTCCTCCTTCGCCCCCGGGGCGATTGCTCGTATAAAAGATGACGTCACTGGTGGATGTCTCAGTTGCTGAATTTTCACTGTAAGCCGATGAGTTGATCCTGTTTGTCAGGAATTTTGGTTTTGACCAGGAGCTACCATCATAATCGGAATAATAAATGTCACCGCGCCCCTCATCTTTATATACATACAAACGGTTACCGTCAGCTGACAGCGCTATATTCGAATCGTGGTACCTGGTATTTATCGGCTCTCCAATATTTTCAGCGGGGCTCCATTCTCCATTGGTTTTACGAGAAATAAATACATCTTCAAAATAGAAGTTATCCTTGTCTACATCAGCTGAGGTATTTCCCTCCTGGCGCCTGGATGTGAAGATCATAACATCTCCTTTTTTATTCAGTACCGGCGCGTAATCCGGCCAGGATGAATTAATATTTTCATTAAGGGCTTCAATCGAGTATCTGGCGGGTCTTGTAATAATGTCCTTCCCGTTCTCACACTCCAGTAGTCTTCTTTTCACTCGCTTAGGAGGAATTCGGTCCCTTCCCCTGTACCTGGTATTACTTAAAATCTTCTTTTCGTAGCGTTTATAGTATTCTATAGCCGTATCAAAATCTAACCCGTAGTGATAAGCACGTCCAATTTGGTAGTCGATATCAAACCTGTAGCTGGGTTTTTGTCTTTTTACCCGAAGCAGATACTCTACAGCACGATCTTTATTGATCGTTTCCAGGTAAAGCTTTCCTGCCATCCAGTTCGCCTTTATATTGGACGTATCTAAGGTGGCAGCCTGAATGTACAGCTCTTTTGCAATTTCAATGGCTTCTTTTTGTTGACTGTAGATTTGATCCGCCTGCTCCATATATTCCAATGAGAGTGTTAGGGAGTCGACCTGCGCCCGTATATTAATTGACGTTACAAGCAAGGCTAAAAAAATAAGTGTTCGCATCACTTTGCCTTAGGTTAAAAAATAATGTTTCAATATAGCCAGAATAGCGGTTTTTGGCAAATCTTCGGGCCGACTGCATGACCGGAACGAGCTCTTGCACTACGATACGCAGAAGGAAGAATTTCTGGATCTTGATAAAACCATCCTTAACCTGATAGTAGTATCCCCCGAACTATTTAAATTATAGTGTTCCCCTGGCTATTGGTGGAGAGCTGCCCGAGCTGTAGCCGTTCGAAGCCAAACAATCTATACAATGTACAGTATGCCAGACGCAGTTCTATTTTGCTTGTGCTGATAATCTTACTTCGTTAAATGCTTCAGGTAGTAGAAGGTTTCCGCGTTGTGGATCGAAAAATATTCAGGTTATTGGGAGGATACAGTAAAGGTGTCGAACCTTTAGCGCTCCGGCATCTAGCTGTTCAATTATTATAACTTTTGCTATTTTATCATATTCGCTAAATTGATATATCATCAAAATAAGCGATGAATAAATTTTACTCAAAAAAAATTGGAAGTAGATTATGATGGTAAATCAGTTCTGATATCCAGACATCTGTGCAGAATATTCTAGGATTACGTTGAGATGAAAGAATTCAAATCTAAAGTTGGGTATGAAATTTTAATTCCTACCCTTCTATTGCTTATCGTAATTATGTTGCTTCCTATAATCAATGGAGCACCCCTTGCTGCCATCATTACCATGGTGGTCATTATTTTGGTCATAGCTGCTTTTATACTTCATCTCTTTTTTCAAACCTCCTATTTCATCAATGAAAGAGATGAATTATTGATCAAGGCAGGATCCATATTCAAATCTCCCGTCAATATTTCGACTATTGAATCTGTGACTAAAACCCGAAGCCCAACATCCTCACCTGCTCCATCTATGGACCGACTCAAGCTAACGTTTGGAAAATCTGACCCTGTGATTATCTCACCCAAAGACAAGATTGGCTTTGTAAGAGAGCTACGAAAAATCAACCCTAGCATCAAGAGTAAACCAGAATAAGGATTCGGTCAGAAATACTTCGAAGTTTCACCCATGAAAACAAAAAACACTGCTATTCATTAAATAGTAGTATAGCTATTAGTTCCACCCAAGGGAAAATGAGTTAATTAATGATCCTAGATTACCCCTATACCGATACATCCACTTTGTATTTGGAAAATGAAACCTGGAAACCCATTCCCGGTTATGAAGGATATTATGAGATATCGGACCTGGGTCGTGTCAGATCCCTGGACCGGGTGATCCCCCATCCACGGTTAAAGACCCAGTTTGTCAAAGGGAGGGTCTTGAAACAAAAAGTTATTTATCATAAAAATACGTTGAGCGACCAACCTATGGTAGATCTGCAGGTATCCCTCTCAAAAGATGGGGAGCAGCACTATCATAATGTCAGACGGTTGGTATATTCCGCCTTTATCAAACCGTTGGTTTATCAGAATGATGGATTATACGTAATTAATGTGGATTGTGATGGCTTCAATAACCGATTGGACAATGTTAAAGCGGTATCTATAAAAGATAAGTCCCAACGGGCATTTCAACGTAACCGGGTCCCGGAAAGTTACCTGAGCTATGCCGACCGAAGTCAATGGGAAAATTACGGGGGTTATGCCAGGCGTAAGCCCGTAGAGCAATGGGACGAACTTGGGAACCTGATCGCCTCCTATGAAAGTGTGCGTGAAGCTTCGCGAAGGACAGGGATAGGCGAAAAAGAAATCATCAACACCGCCAAAGGCCGGTACCAAAAGTGGAAAGGGTTCATTTGGCGGTATGTAGAAAAATAAAACCTTCCCAAAAATGGAAAGGCTTATTGTGTATATATCAGTAGGCTGCTCCTGCAGCTCATTGAATTCGACACCGGTGCCTTGACCCCTCGACCACAGACACAAATAAACTCTTAGAGTGTCTGATAAGATTCGAACTCACGATCCCGGGATGGATCTTAAATAGTATCTACCTGTTTTTTTCTCTTAGGTGGTTTAAGGGAAGGCGTGTTCCCCCCGGAGTTTCTTTATTAGGGTCTACCTTCTCTTTGCTCCAGGCTCTTCGCCCACTGCCCTGTGCACCACGGCTCTTTGCCCTTTGCCCCTTGCTCTGTAACTTCGAGCATGACCGCTTTAACAGATACTATTGTAGCCCTAAGCACCGCGTCGGGAATTGGAGCAATAGCTGTGATCCGCCTTTCCGGAGAAGATGCCATCCGCATTACCAATAAAGTATTCGCAGGTAAAAACCTGGAAAAGCAGGCGTCGCACACCGTGCATTTTGGTACTATTCGGGATAATGAAAGAG
>JBCDHA010000207.1:0-6628 GCA_038750705.1 Bacteroidota bacterium | reverse complement strand
CTCTTTTGGCGTTCAGCATAATTGGGGAGTACCGTTGTATGTTAGTAATATAATTTATGACAATTACTATGGTTACGATTGGGTGCATGCCACCAGGGTGGTTAACAATGGAAGACCATTCTATGATGTAGTTTTACAGCGTGGAAACCTTTTTCTGGAAGTAAGAATTGGTAGGCAAGGTTTTATTCGCAGAACGCGTCATTGGGATGCTTACCCTTTTGTAGATCACGTTTGTTCCGATGCTTGTGGGTTCCACGGTGGGTTTTACAGGAACAACTATGCTGTTTACAACAACAGACGTTATGGATATCGATATAGAGGTAGCAATACGCTTATTATCAATAATCATAATGTAAATAATAAGCACCACCATAATCACGGTAAGCAGTACGGGCATAACAGGCACGGTGATAATAAGCACCATATTCATAACCGTCAAAGTAATAGCAAGGTAAACAGAAGAGCGGTAAGTAACGGATATCCTGAAAGAAGGGGAACCTATTATTCCTCAAATAAGACAAGAGGTAGAGTTGACCACGGGAAGCGATCTTCTTACGAAAACGGGGGGAGAGGTGATCAAAAAGATCGCCGTAGTAGTTTTGGAAGAAGTAGTAGAAGATCGTACTGACCGAAGAGCCCGGGAAACCGGGCTTTTTTGTTTTAGTACTACTTGGTTTAGTTTGGAAATTTCATACTCCCAGCCAAACTTAACCACAACTGAGCAGTTCATTAATTCACATCTACTAAAACGATATCAAGCGGAGCAGGAGACAAAACCTCATACTTCAACACATGGCTTGATTCTTTATCAATATAGATAATATTTGAAGGAATGGCCTCTTTGCCATCGAGAAATAGTTTGTACGCCTTCCGCAAACCGTTAGCCGTTTTTATTTCAACCTGTTCCAGAAACTCTATGCTGGCATCCGCAATTCTCACACTGGTAGGCTCGAATACCTTAAGCTCATGTTTAAACTTTTTTGTAAAATCCAGTGCGTGTAAAAATGCATATAATTCGGCTCTCGTAATATCGTAGCCGGCAGGTATACGCACAGGCCTATCATCGCCTCCTATTAATACATTTCCTTTCACACTGTCAATGCTCATATCAAAATTATATTTGAGTTCGGATCGGGTGGTTTTCATAACTATGCGGGCATTCTCCGCCCGTATTGGATTCTTTACAAAAACAAACCTGGCATTTTCATAAACGCTTCCATTATCAAACCGGGAGGTATCGATGAATAGTATCTGATCGTCATCAACAGTAAGCTGAGTAACCATACTCCCAACTTTAATTCCGGAGGTATCATACATATGGTAGGTAAAAACCCGCTGATCCAATTTATCTACAGATACATCACCGAGTGGCCAGGAAAGACGTTGTGCGAACACCGAGGTGCCAATTAAGCCAAAAAAGAGACTGTAAAAGACTATGCTTTTCTTCATAACTTGAATGAATGGTAAGGTCTTATTCACCAATTTTACGGCAAAGGTAAAACTAGCGTTTAATAAAAGACTGCCATTTCATAAATGTTGCACTTCTCCATAGCCACTCAAATGGGCCATAGTGAAACTTCGTCTGCCACCATTGAGAAAATATAATTTGTATAGCCCAGACTCCCATCACAATCACTATTTGACCTGTTCGCTCCACCTTACCGAACAGGCCTAATCCAAAGCCGTAGAAAATAGAAATACATATTAAGGTTTGGAAGAGGTAGTTACTCAATGCCTGTCTTCCTACGGCAGAAAATATCATCAGAAACGGTTTGAATTTACCCGACAGAACACCGAGGTTGATTGCTGCCAAATATCCCAGCGCAAGAAATAAGCTGCCCCAGTAGTTAAACTGACTGCCCAGGAACATGCTGTACTGAACTGACCAGTTAGCGCCAAAATTTTTCATTACACCATATATAATCAGGCATAATCCAAGGGGCGCCGTCCATAACAGCATTCTTTTATACCTCGAAACCTCCCATGTTCCTGTTAAGAATCCCGATTTATAGAGTGCCATACCTATCATCATAAGGCCTGTGATGCGCCAAAAGAAAAAGAATAAGAAGACGCTGGTATGCATCATGTTTGCAGCTTTAATGGTTTGGCCTACCTGTGAGGCCAGACTACCCCTATATGCGTTTATTTCCTGCTCTATCAATTCCTGACCCGGTCGCCAGCTTGAAATTAATCCATTGACTGCATCTTCCGGCCAATAGGGCAAGCTCAGACCCAGAAGCAAATAAATAATACTGGCTACGGAAAAAATGATTATCCCAAAAATTAACAGCTTCCTGATTGACAGCCTACGAAAGAAAAAAACGAAAAATGAACATAATGCATATGGAAAAAGTATATCTCCATACCAAAGAATATAAGAGTGTACGGTGCCTATTACCAATAACCAAAAGTTGCGTGCATAATGAACACGCCAGGGGCTTTTACCCTTTTCTTGCGCCTTCTCAGTAATCAATAAAATTGAGGCTCCGAAAAGTATCGAAAAAATCGTCATAAACTTTTGATCTGCCACTACATGGCTGATAATCCATACCCACTGATTTGCACCGGTAAAATTACCATAGGCCGTGGGGTTTATATAGGCCTGTCCTATCATGGAGAAATTCTGAATGTTCATGATCAGAATACCGAGTATGGCAATACCTCGAATTACGTCTAAGCTAATGAAGCGCTGAAGGCCTTGAATATTTGAAATGGTCACGTCTTAAAATATAGTCCGGTTAAAATCAGGGACAAATTAAACACTCAAGATAATGATATTTTATATTTTGGTTTGAATAGGACTCATGGGGTGTGAACAGGATTCAGAAAAAAATCAATGATTGTTTGGTATTAGTATACGACTACATTTTTTGAGTAAGAAAAAAGTGCTTTTTAAGCGCCTGAAATAGATTTTTCTTTAAAGCTGAAAACTACCCCCACTAAGAACTGCCCTTTAGCGACAATGGGTATTGTTAGCAAATGATTTTAAATCAAAAAGTCTTTTCTCTGACACCATTAATTATTTTGTTTCTTTCTGCCGGTTTCACTCTATGTGGATAGAATATTTAGATAACAAACCAGAAACACCAGATATCGAAAATCTTGCACTTCGAATTCTATTGTTGTCAGGATCAATAATATAATTTTCAGCTCCTCTTAAATCAGCCTTTTCCAGATTGGTTCGATCAAAAGTTGCTCCGAACAAATCACAACTGTTAAAGCTTGCACCGGATAAATCAGTCTCGGTGAAATCAACTTCTTTTAGACTACACTGGTCAAATAGGGTGCTTTTTAATGAGCGCATATAGAAAACTGAGGAATCTAAGCGGCACCGGCTAAACCCTACCGAAAACAAAAAATCATTAGCATTATCAAAACGAAGGCCTAACATTTTGCAGCCTGAAAATTGCACTTCCCGAAAAGCCGCTAAATTGATATTCGCATTGCTCAAGTCGCAATTGATAAACTCGCAATCAACGAAGGCCACACGGGAAACATCGGCATTCAAGAAAGTGCAATCTTCAAAAATACAGTCCTCATATTCTCCCACCGGAAGTGAGTTCGCTAAATAATCCTTACCTTTTAAATGTGCGCTGGCGGTATAGTCCATGTAGGTAAAGATGAGAATTCCCCGTTTACAAAAAAACCACCCGGAGGGAAGATCCATCGGACGAATCTTCAATTTAATGCGCGGGAATCTGCCTTTTTTATTGTTTTACTCCTGTTTTTATTCATCCGATGGTTTGATTCTGGTTTTTGTCGTGTACGGTGATTCCGATCATTAAAGTAGGTTATGACTCCTGCTTTAATTTCCGTTCTTCAATGACATAAGCTACGCCCAGGCCAATCCCTCCAAACAGGAAGATCATTGAAAAATAAGCTGCTTCATCCATTCTTGTGCTGGACTCTAAGAAATAGCCCATTAACAACCCAATTCCAACCCCCATCAGTAGCATCGAAAATCTTAAAGGTCCACTTGTATTTTTTGTTTTGGTGACCTCAGCGGGGTTCATTCCTTTTTCGATCATATTCATACGCTCATCATTTTCATATTTTCTCAGGAAAATGATCATTATTATTCCGCCTATAATGGCTATGATGGGTATAAAAACCCCTATGACTGCTACATCCATGACTATTGAATTTTAATTTTTGAATCCATTTTAGTTCTTTGACCATGATAGTCATGAAGAGGTTACAGGTAGTGCGAAAAAAATGGTAAACGAATGAAGATGATCACTATGCTTACTTTAAATTTCGCATCATTACTGTAACTTCATTCGCAAAAGCGTAGTCAAAGAATCGTGAGTCACATTAACGATGATATCATTATTGATAGGATATTGGATGGTGATGAAAGCCAATATAAAATCCTAATCGATAAGTATAAGGTTTACGCCTTCACGTTGGCTATGAACGTACTTGGCAATCGGGAAGATGCAGAAGAAGTAGCTCAGGATAGCTTCATAAAGGCGTTCAAAAATTTAAAGAAGTTTAATCGTGAAGCTAAGTTTTCAACCTGGTTTTATAGAATAGTTACGAACACGGCCATCACCAGAACTCGAAAAAGCAGAATTGTTGGAGAAGATATAGACGCAGCATACGCTGTAGGTATTACCGCCAAGTCGGAACTGGAAATTGAAGACCAAAAAACATTCATACGAAAAGGGATAGCGCTCCTGAGTGATCAGGATAAACTTATGATCAGCTTGTTCTATTTAAAAGAGCTCTCACTGGACGAAATAGCTCAGGTAACGGAGCTAAAAACGAACCTGATAAAAGTGAAACTGCACAGGGCCAGAAAGCGACTTGCGGATCACTTAAAAACAATTTTGAAAGAAGAAGCATTAAATTTGTAGCATATGGATAAAATCACAGATGAGGTTTTATTGGATTATATAGACGGATCTCTTATTCAATCAGAGGCTATTCGCATCAAAGCCGCAATAAATGCCAACCCGCAATTAAGGGCCAGGTTGGAGGAGTTAAGATTACCCGACCAGCACCTGGCCGGGAGTTTGGAAAGTCCATCAGCAAATTTTACCGATGCCGTTTGGAGCAAAATATCTCAGGCCAAAGGCAATGTGCCAAAATTCAGCTTGAATAGCTTTCTTATTGTATTTGCAGCTATGATAACGGTAGTACTGGGTTCGTACTTTATGACAGACAGTATTATAGACTTAGACCTGAGTCTTAAAGTTCCGAATACAGTGACTGAATATGTTGAAGTGCCTCAAGTAGAGATACCTCAGGGCATTAGTCTGAAAACCGTGAGCCAAATACTACTCTATAGCCTTTCCTTTCTTCTTCTCTTAATTCTTGATAAGGCCATTCTAAAACCTTATTTTAAAAAACGCAGGGAATTATTGACTTAAGTGTTTGTATAGGTACTATTCCCCGGGGGCAGGTGAGATTTGCGCGCCTTCCGGCATTGTAAATATATCATCTGAAGGTTCGTCCTGAATCAGCGCTACCTCCTCAAACTGGCGTTCACGACGTATTTCACCCACTTCTCCCTCTGTATAGGTGTACCATTGAAGACTCGCAGGTAAGCTCAAGCCGGCTACTTCGCTCCAGTTATTGTATTTAATAAGGCTGAAACTTTCGCTAGTTTCTTCTTTACCATACGTTACGGTGTACATCAGCCACTCCATAAGGTAGGTTTCAGGGTCGAACCAGATGATGTAATAGTCTTTTGGAGAGTCCCCTACTCCTTCACCATATGATATTTTAACACCTGAATAGGTTTTACCATCCAATTCCCTCGGTTCAACATCTTCATAAAAGACCCCGGGATCACCAACCACAAAAGGCATGGAATAGAAATAGAAAAACAGATTATGATAGAAACGTGCCCGGCTGGCATCTACAGAGTCCGGGGTAACCCAAACATCCTTACCGTCAAAACCAATGGTCTGTTTTGGAGAACTGATTAACGTCTTTCTGTTCTTCAGGTTTGTCAGGTGTTTCTCATCGCCCAACTTAAAAGAAAGTTCACCCATGGATGCCCAGCCGGCATAACCGCCATGGGCCTCAAACACCTTTTTAATGGATTCCGAATGATGGCTATCGTTGACTTGTACCTCTTCCACCTCTTCCTGGGTTATTGGAGATTCTTCTTTAGGTTTTTGCGTACATGCCGCTAAAACAGCAACAAGGCTAAGTAGAGCCAGTTTTTTCATAACATTTCTATTTTGGCAGGTAAAAATAGCTAAGCTAAAATCAGTTATTTAAAAATCACCTTCAATTATTACACAAAAGGTTGGCTGGCTTACATTTTAGCGAATTTTACCTCCCGGGTTTTCAAAATTCTCATTTATGACTCCAATCGTAACTATCAAGTTCATCCAGGCAGGCTTTTAACAAATCAATACTACCCTGGATATCATCTTTATGGGCCATTTCAATCACCTGGTGAAGATGCCTTGTTGGAATTGAAATGGCACCTGAAATAGAACCATTTTTACCCATTCGCTGAACTCCTGCAGTATCCGTACCTCCGGCTGTCAATACTTCAGGTTGCCATTTTATTTCATGACCACCGGCCACCTTCTTCATGTAATCCACCATGCGATAGTCGCAAATGGTCATAGCGTCCATTATCTTAATTGCCGTGCCTTCACCTAAT
>JBCDHA010000206.1:0-6646 GCA_038750705.1 Bacteroidota bacterium | reverse complement strand
CTTTTCATTTCTTACCTGCCTTATCTTGAGAGCGAATATGAGTTTTGGATGTCAGGAAGTGAAACCCTAACAACCAAAACCAATGCGGTAAAGCGCGTGGTAAGAATGGAAGACGGAAGCACTTTAAATCGCTATTGGGATAATTATGCTTCTCCACGTCCGGAGTCGTTTAAAGAAGATTATGAGCTTGCCGAGGAGTTGCCAGGAGACGCACAACTTAAAATGTACCGTGACCTGAGGGCGGGTGCCGAATCAGGCTGGGACTATACCAGTCGTTGGTTTGCAGATGGGCAAAGCCTGTCAACCATTCACACTACAGATATAATACCTGTCGACCTGAACTCACTGCTCTATTTTCTTGAACTGAAAATAGCACAAGGATACAATTGGAAGGGTGATTTAGAACAGGCCCAGTTTTTTTTAGATAAAGCAGAGCAACGCAAGCGGGCGATTTTGAACTATTTATGGGATGAAGAAGACAAGTTTTTTATCGACTATGATTTTGTTGCAGGTAAAAAGACCGGCGTACTTTCTTTAGCCGCGGCTTACCCGTTGTATTTTAAGATAGCAACTAAAGCACAGGCTAAATCAACCCTGGAAAGGCTGTCTACTGATTTTTTGAAAGCAGGCGGTTTTGTTACCACTCTTAATGAAACAGGGCAGCAGTGGGATTTCCCCAATGGCTGGGCGCCCTTACAATGGATCACTATTAATGCGTTTTATAACTACGGGCAAGGTGAAGTGGGTAATGAGGCCGCCACAAAATGGCTAGCCAGAAATAGTACTGTTTATAAGACTACTGGTAAAATGATGGAGAAGTATGATGTTATACATACGGAACTACTCGCCGGCGGTGGCGAATATCCTTTGCAAGATGGTTTTGGCTGGACAAATGGAGTGGCGCTTGCACTTCAAAAAATCCTTGACGAAAAAGCCGTTGTTGAGGAAATGACCGAGTAGCAGGAATCCGAAAAATGCCAACACAAATATCAAATAAGCTCTGTAATTGAATTAGAAGGACTAATCCTGATTCTCACGCTTGTAACATACAAACCTGATGCTTGATGCCCTTAGCTTGAAGCTCCGGCTGTAACCGTTTACATCCTTCAAAACACGTTTTATGCTATGAAAAGCAGGTCATTCTTAGTATCATTAAAGAATGAATCCTTCGGTTTTTAAGCATATCTGTTTGCACGGCATGCGTCACCTTAAAACCATCAACCTAACCTAAACTTTATGGAAAGCATCGGTCTAAATGCTATAGACTTTATTATCATTATTGTTTATCTGATTGGTATCGTGTGGTACGGTATCAGAAAGGGTAAACAAGAGAGTTCCGAAGACTATTTCCTGGCAGGTAGGGATATGACATGGCCCATTGTAGGCATATCCTTATTTGCTGCAAATATTGGAAGTAACACACTCATTGGCCTTACGGCGGATGCCTATCAAACGAATGTATCCGTATACAACTACGAGTGGATGGCCGCTGTTGTGCTTGTGTTTTTCGCTATATTTTTTCTTCCCTTTTACCTAAGGTCCAAGGTCTATACCATGCCTGAGTTCATCGAGCGCAGGTATGATTCTCGTTCACGGTACCTTTTCTCAGGAATTACTATTGTAGGAAATGTCATTATTGATACTGCTTCCGGTCTTTATGCGGGCAATCTCATTCTTAAAATTATATTTCCACAGGTAGATTCCTGGATAATTATCTCGTTTCTGGCCTTCGCAGCAGCGGCTTATACCATACCCGGCGGATTATCTTCTGTGGTGCATACTGAGGTCATTCAGGCAGTACTACTGGTTTTTGGCTCAATTCTTTTGACTTATTTCTGTTTTTCAGAAGTAGGAGGTTGGGAAGGTATGATCAATGGCCTGAATTCCATGAAAGACAGCGGCGCTCTTGATAAGACTCCGGACCAGATCATGAGTCTTGTTCGGCCGGCCGATGATGCTCATTTGCCCTGGACAGGTTTATTATTTGGTGTGCCATTATTAGGTTTTTACTTCTGGGCAAATAACCAGTTTATGGTGCAGCGTGTTTTATCTGCAAAGGACTTGGACCACGGCCGATGGGGAGCCATTTTTGCCGGTCTTTTGAAACTCCCGGTTCTTTTCTTCATGGTACTTCCCGGAGTGGTAGCCATTGTATTGTTCTCAGATCTGGATATTTCTTTTATTAACTACACCTTTGATCGTGATGGCCAGGAGGTATTGTGCTCAAATTTGAGTGATTGTCCTAATATGACATATCCTGTTTTGATCTATAAATTATTGCCGACCGGCGTCCTTGGCCTCGTAATAGCAGGGTTACTGGCAGCTATGTCTTCAAGTATTTCGGCTACACTAAACTCCGCTTCTACCTTGATCACGATGGACTTTGTTTCTAAGATCAATCCAAAGATCGGGAGTAAATCCTTGGTACGGGCAGGTCAGATAGCTACAGTGATTTTGGTGATTCTTGCCGCAGCCTGGGCGCCGTTGATCGAAACGTTCAGCTCGGTATGGGAATACCTGCAGGTAGTGCTTGGCTACATTGCTCCGCCAATCGTGGCCGTTTTCCTGGTAGGCTTATTTTATAAAAGAGCAAATGGAAATGGAGCCTTTTACAGTTTCCTTTTTGGATACGGCCTGGTTATCGTTTTTGTTATTCTCAAATATTTTACCGAAGCGCCTCCCGAATGGACAAAAGTACATTTCTTATTACAGGTGCCCATTCTAATGATATTATGTGCATTGGCGAATATAGTGATAAGCAACCTATCCGCAGCTCCAAGTGCTGAGAAGACAGAAGGACTTATATGGACTACATCTTTGTATACGGCGGAGACAAAGGACCTGGAAGGCACTCCATGGTTTAAAAACTATCGCATACTATCAGTGTTACTGCTGATCCTTACGGCAATTATAGTTATTTGGTACTGGTAAGATGAGCATCTATTTAGGAGAATTTTTAGGTACCATGATACTCATCATTTTGGGCGGTGGGGTAGTAGCTGGTGTACTTCTTACAGAAAGTAAAGGTTTTAACTCAGGTTGGCTTGTTATCACTACAGCGTGGGGCCTGGCCGTAACAATGGCTATTTATGCAGTGGGGGGTATTAGTGGCGCCCATATTAATCCGGCTGTTACAGTAAGTCTGGCCTACATAGGTCAGTTTCCCTGGTCGCAAGTTCCAGGGTACATATTAGCACAAATTTTTGGTGCATTTACCGGGGCAGTAATTGTATGGCTGCACTATCTCCCCCATTGGAGGAAAACCCAGGACCAGGCAATTAAATTAGCCGTATTTTCTACAGCTCCTGCCATAAGAACTACGGCGGCCAACTTCATTAGTGAAATGATAGCCACTGCAGTCCTTATTCTGGGTTTACTTTTTATTGGAGCGAACACCTTTACAGAAGGCTTAAACCCTCTTGTAGTTGGCGGACTTATTTTTGTAATTGGTATGGGCTTAGGGGGAACTACTGGCTATGCCATCAACCCGGCTCGTGATTTAGGACCGCGTATTGCGCATTTCTTGCTTCCCATTTCGGGTAAAGGCAAGTCCGACTGGGGATATGCCTGGATACCGGTAGTAGCTCCTGTGTTAGGAGGTTTTTTGGGCGCCTCCCTTTATCAAATTTTTTACAAACAAGATTACCAGATACAGCACTATGCAGTAATAGGCCTTGCCATAGTGGCCATTGCCATTGCTGTGATCAGGGAATCAAAACATGCTGAAAATGAGTAAATATATCATAGCACTGGATCAGGGAACCACCAGTTCAAGGGCTGTTTTATTTGATAAACATGGCGAGCTGCTGGCCGTCGAACAGCAGGAGTTCACGCAGTTTTTTCCAAAACCTGGATGGGTAGAACATGATGCCAATGAGATATGGAACACCCAGGAAACGGTATTATTGGATTTGATAAGAAAGAATAAGGTCAACGGAAGTGAAATAGCTGCTTTAGGTATCACCAATCAAAGAGAGACAACCATTTTATGGGATAAGACCAGTGGTGAACCGGCTCATAAGGCTATTGTCTGGCAAGACAAACGGACTAGTGGTATTTGCGATCACCTGAAAAAAGCAGGCTATGAGGATCATATCAAACATACCACCGGACTTGTCATAGATGCCTATTTTTCGGGAACTAAGGTCAAATGGCTACTCGATGAAGTAGATGCTGGCCGGACCAGGGCTAAAAGTGGTGACTTGGTATTTGGAACGGTGGATTCATGGTTAGTGTACAAGCTTACAGGGCAAAAAGAGCACGTCACGGAATACACCAATGCATCGCGCACGTTACTATTCGATATATCTAAACTGGATTGGGATGATAAGATTCTTAATGTATTGGACATCCCGAGGGAGATGTTACCCAAGGTGCAGGAAAGTGTAAGTCATTTTGGTCATTGGGAGTATGACGGGCATAAGATCCCCATAACCGGCATAGCAGGAGATCAACAAGCTGCATTATTTGGTCAAACTTGTTTTGAGAAAGGTACCGCAAAGAATACCTATGGCACGGGATGTTTTATGCTAATGAACACAGGCACAGAGCTGCAGCTCTCAGAAAATGGCTTATTAACTACCATTGCCTATGGCATTAATGGTGTTGTCAATTACGCATTGGAAGGAAGTATTTTTATTGCTGGTGCGGCCATTCAATGGCTGAGAGACGGTCTCAAATTGATTGAGAACGCTGCTGATACTGAAGCTATGGCGGAAGGTGTCAGGGATTCTCATGACGTGGTCGTGGTACCCGCCTTTGCAGGCCTTGGGGCTCCATATTGGGATATGTACGCAAGGGGCGCAATATTTGGTCTGACAAGAGATTCTAATGAAAACCATTTTGCTAAGGCCACATTAGATTCTTTGGCTTACCAAACCCGGGATATTCTTGAGGCAATGCAAAAAGACTCTGGTGCCGATCTCCGGTCTCTCAAGGTCGATGGTGGCGCGGTAGCCAATAACTATTTAATGCAGTTCCAATCAAATATTCTGGGTGTACCTGTGCTAAGGCCGGAAGTGACAGAATCCACGGCTCAAGGCGCCGCTTACATGGCCGGAATAGGAGCGGGTATTTGGGAATTAGAAGATTTGAAGGAGGTACAAAAAATTGAAAGGAAATTTGCGCCGGAAATGGTTAAGGGTGACCGTGATAGGTTATACGGTAACTGGAACAAAGCGGTAAAGAGAACAATGAATTGGATTGAGGAGAAATAGTGAAGAATGAGCAAATTATCAGCATTAGAAAGAAAACAGTCGGTCGAACGACTAAAGAATACAGAATATGACCTGCTCGTCATAGGTGGAGGCATAACCGGGGCAGGAATTGCCCTGGACGCTGCGTCCCGAGGGTTGAAAACGGCGCTTGTCGAACGCGATGACTTCGCTTCAGGTACCAGCAGCAGATCTACAAAATTAATCCATGGGGGGCTTCGATACTTGAAGCAATTTGAGATAGCTCTGGTGCGTGAGGTAGGGCGAGAACGGGCGATTGTTCATAAGAATGCACCGCACTTGGTTCCCTCTGAGCGCATGCTTTTACCTCTCACTAAAGATGGTACATTCGGGAAATTTGCCACAAGTGTGGGCCTTATGGTTTATGACGTGTTGGCGGGTGTGGAGAGTGCAGATCAACGCAAGATGCTAAGCAAGGAGGAAGCCCTTAAGAAAGAGCCCTTGCTTGACGAAAGTGTTTTGGAAGGTGGAGGTATATATGCCGAGTATCGGACAGATGATGCCAGACTGACCATTGAAGTTATCAAGACCGCAGTACAACATGGGGCCGACTGTTTCAATTATGTTTCAGCCGTAGATTTTCTCTATGACGATGGCAAAGTTGCTGGAGTCAAAGCCACGGATCACCTGGCTGAAGAAGACTTTGAAATAAAAGCAAAATATGTGACCAGCGCTGCCGGCCCGTGGGTGGATGAGCTAAGAGACAAAAACCATTCTTTGAGCGGAAAGCGATTACACCTAACCAAAGGGGTCCATATTGTTGTTCCTAAGTCTACATTCCCCCTTAGACAGGCTATCTATTTTGATGTACCCGATGGACGCATGATATTTGCCATTCCTCGTGGCCTGGTCACCTACATTGGTACAACGGATACGGACTACACAGGAGATAAGAATCGCATACTAACCAACACTCAGGACGTTAGCTATCTTCTGGATGCCACTAACAGCGCATTCCCCTCCGTAAATTTAAAAATAAGTGATGTGGTATCAAGTTGGGCAGGCGTAAGACCATTGATTCATGAGGAAGGTAAGTCCGCTTCTGAAATTTCGCGCAAGGATGAGATATTCGAATCAGAAACAGGTTTGTTGTCCATAGCAGGTGGTAAACTCACGGGCTTCCGTAAAATGGCAGAAAAAATAGTGGATGTGGTGGCTAAGAAGTTTAAAGTATCTCATCCCGAGACCTCGTTGTCATCTTGTACCACCCACAACATTGCACTTGCAGGAGGTGTATTTTCAGGAGCAAAAGAAGTGAAGGTTTTCAAGTGCTCATTGGAAAAAAGATTGCAGCAATATGGGTTTGACGAATACATGGCTTTTTACCTGGTAAGCAACTATGGCAAGCAGGCGGACAGTATTCTTGCTATTTATGACAGCCTGAAGGAGAATAATATTCATGAGCGCTTCAT
>JBCDHA010000205.1:0-6672 GCA_038750705.1 Bacteroidota bacterium | reverse complement strand
TAATCTCGGAATTAAGGCGTTTGATATTTTCCCTGTAGTAGATGAAAAGCATAAGGATAAGATTGCTTCCAAAGCATATGAAAGCAATTTCTTTTACCTGAAAGCGCTAAAAAAAATCAAAAAGACTTTTCCCGAGGCTTGTATTATGACGGACGTTGCCATGGATCCCTACAGTTCCGATGGACATGATGGATTGGTATCTGATACCGGCGAAATAATGAACGACGAAACTCTTGAAATATTAGGTAGAATGGCATTAGCCCAAGCAGAGACGGGGGTCGACATCATTGGCCCATCAGATATGATGGATGGGCGTGTGGGTTATATTCGGGAAGAATTAGATGATAATAATTTCACTGATGTGTCAATTATGTCATATACAGCCAAATATGCCAGTGCCTTTTATGGTCCCTTTAGAGACGCCCTCAATTCGGCGCCTAAGAATGGTGACAAAAAAACCTACCAAATGAACCCCGCAAATGTTCGTGAGGCTTTAATTGAAGCAGACCTGGATGTTGATGAAGGCGCAGACTTTCTAATGGTAAAACCTGCTCTTGCCTATTTGGATATTATCAAGGCGCTTAAAGAAGATTATGACCAGCCTATTGCCGCTTACAATGTAAGCGGGGAATATGCCATGATTACAGCGGCTGCTGAAAAAGGATGGCTGGATAAAACTGCAACTATGAATGAAATTCTGTTGAGCATGAAGCGTGCAGGTGCAGATATAATCCTAACCTATTTTGCTAAGGAATTTGCCTTGAATGCGAGGGCTTAAGATCATCTTATACCTTCTGCTGACGCATACTGTACAAAGTCAGTTTATACCGCCAGGCACAGTTAGGATAGATTCAATATTTATAGATGTCACCGAAATCACTAATCTGAATTACCTTGAATATCTTCACTATTTAAAACTTGATTCTACCAAACAGCACTACATAGAAGCCCTTCCTGATACAACAGTTTGGTATAAACTATATGACGATCCTTTGGCATCAGCATTTACCTACGATTATTTCAGAGGAGACGAGTTTAAAAACTTTCCAATTGTTGGTGTCACAAACCAACAAGCTGAAGCGTATTGTCAATGGCGGTCGCAGGCAGTCAATCAAAAGCTTGATTCTCTGCCTTTCAAACTCAGGTACCATCTACCCTCCCCAAAAGAATGGTATAGCATAGCGCTTTCATCATCGTCTTACCAGATCACAAAAGATCCGGTAGATCTAAGTAAAATGAAATTTCCCCGATCTGACCTTTTGGAAATTAAGACTAAATCAAAAACAGACCTATCAATATCAAAGTTAAGACAGGAGCTCATTGGCTTCTATGAGAGGAATTCCATTTTGCTTTTTGAGAACCTATCTACATATGAAGAGTTTGAATTCAAAGGCTATTTAGGTATTGGAGCCGGCCCCAAACGATCATTACCAGGCAAAATCATTAATAACATTCGGGGCAATATTAGTGAGCTAACCAGTGAACCAAACATTGCTATGGGCGGCAATTGGACGTTGACCTATGAAGAAACCCCTCCGGAGGTACAATTTACGTATGAAGAGCCCAGCGCCTTACTAGGGTTCAGGTGTTTGTGTGAAATATTATCCGAGTGACTGACCCATCTCCCTTATCTCAAAATCTTTACCTTTTCCGAATGCTACAATATCATGCAAATTGTATTCTTCCAAAGTAGATAGATCTTTTAATCGAAAATTATCCCTCCCCAGAGACTTAATAATTTCAAACTCATAAACATCTCCGTAGTTCACCAGGCGATACCTCCACCCTACTCGCATAGCATTAAAAGAAAGCCCTTTCATAAGTCATCCTCTCTTTCAAGCATTAAAATGGATGCTTGTGGCACAATAAAATATTTATCATCTTCATAAACCACTTCAATAGCCCCTTTTTGTAAGAAAATTGCCAAATCGCCTTCTTCGGCCTGCAAAGGAATATATTTGATCTGTTCATCTTTGCCTTTCCATATTTCGTCCTCATCGGAAGGTAATGGCAACGGGTAACCCGGCCCTGCTTTTATTACATAACCACTCTGTATTTTTTCTTTTTCTTGAACTCCCGGAGGAAGGAAAAGGCCGCTATTTGTTCTGTCTGATTGTTTTTTAGGTTTTATCAAAACTCTATCTCCAACTAATATCAGCTTTTTTAACTTCTTGTCTGCGGTTATCCTCATATCATCTCACTTTAGCTGCAAAGTAAAGTTATACTATGCACAAGTAGCTAATCAGCACGATCAATTAATTTCTGATCCATTGATTTACTGGCCTTGGCGCCCAGCTCTTTAATAGTTTGGGCCCGGTTAATAAGATTGCCCTTACCCTCATATAGTTTTTTCATTGCCTCTTTATACACTCTCTGAGTACTGTCCAGGCTATTACCAACTTTCACCAAATCATCAGTAAAGGCTACGAATTTATCATAAAGATTGCCGCCCTGGCGAGCGATCTCCAAAGCATTCTGATTCTGATATTCATTTTTCCAAATGTTAGAGATAGTTCTAAGCGTAGCAATCAGAGTAGATGGGCTTACGATAACGATGTTCTTTTCATATGCATCATTAAAAAGCTCTCCATCCATTTGAACAGCAAGGCTGAAGGCCGGCTCTATTGGAATAAACATCAGAACAAAATCGAGGCCGTCAATACCATATAGTTTGTGATAGTTCTTATTGCCAAGCCCTTTTATATGATTTCTCATAGTGAGAATATGAGCTTTAAGATTAGCTAGTTGTTCGTCTCCATCCGTATTTACGTAACGCTCATAGGCGATGAGGGCGACTTTTGAATCAACAATAATATTTTTATTATCAGGAAGTCGTACAATTACATCAGGCTGATACCTTCTGCCCTCCTCAGTATTATGAGATTCCTGAACAAAATACTCTCGCCCTTTCTCCAGTCCAGACTTTTCAAGTATACTTTCAAGAATGAACTCCCCCCAGTTACCTTGTGCCTTTGTATCACCTTTAAGTGCTTTAGTGAGGTTTTCGGCTTCTTTACTCATTTGCTGGTTTAATTCTCTCAGGCTTTTTAACTGCTCCCGTAAGGCAGTACTTTGCTCAAGACTTTCTTTACTGTTGGTCTCTACTTTTTTCTCAAATTCTGAGATTCTCTCCTTGAGAGGGTTCAGTAATTCTGATATATTAACCTTATTCTGATCTGTAAATTTTTTACTCTTTTCTTCGAAGATCTCGTTTGCCAATGATTTGAATTCTAAGGCAAACTTTTGTTGAAGATTCTCGAGTTCAGCTTTTTGTTCTTTTAACTTCTCTTGCAGGTTTCGGTAATCAGCTTCAGTAGTTGAAAGATTACTATTCAGCTGAATTACGGTTTGACGCTCTGCCTCCAGCCTTTGTTTTAACTCATCAAGCTCAGCTTTGAATTGTATAACGCGTTCTTTCTCAACGATAAGCTCAGCGGCAGACTCAGCGCTGTTCTTCCTATATTTACTACCGGCCACAAACCATGCAGCTACTCCTCCAAGTACGATTCCAACAATTAAATAAGCGATCTCCATTGGAAGGTAAAGATGCCTGAAATTATTGATTCAGGCTAACCGGAAACCAAAAGCCTTATTTGAGGTAGCTCTCTTTAAACTTACCGATGTGTTCTGTCTCTCCTAGCAAGATCAATACGTCTCCCTCTGAAATTTGCTTGGTAGAATGTGGGTTGAAAAGAAACCCTTTAAGATCATCTTTAAAGCCAATTACAGTAGCGCCACTTACATTCCGAATGTCTAAGTCCTTTAGTGTTTTATTCTTGTAGTTATCTTTCAAATCATTATAACTCACCTCTTCAAGTTCTAGTTTAGAACCACCAACACCGCTAATAAGGTCAAGAAACTCAATTACGTATGGCTTGGTAATAAGGTGGGCCATATGAACACCTCCAAGATAATCCGGCATAACCACGTGAGCTGCTCCCGCTCTGTATAACTTCTTTTCCGATGTTACCTCTGTTGCTTTGGCAATAACCTTGATATTAGGGTTGAGCTCTCTTGCCGTAAGTGTAATAAATACATTGTCCGAATCCTCGCGAAGAGCCGTTATTACCGTTGAGGCCCGCTTTATTCCTGCTTCAATTAAGACTTCATCCAGTATGGCATTACCATTAATAAAGCGTATGTGCTTTTCTTCGGGTACTTCTTCTATGACTTGTCCATCTCGCTCAATAACCACAAAATCTTTTTTTGCGGCAATTAGCTCTCGTACTGCCATCGCTCCATTTTTTCCAAATCCGCAAACGATAATGTGATCATTAAGCTTTTCCATTTCTCTCTTTGAAGTAATATTCTTGAAAATTTTCTGAAGCTCCCCTTCGAATAAATAGGACGAAATTACGGATACAATATAGGCAAAGATGCCCAGATTCATGGTAAAGTAGAGTATTGAGAAAACTTTACCTGAGCTGCTTAAGGGCTCTATTTCATTAAAGCCGACCGTAGAGAAAATTTGAATAGACATATACGCGCTATCCAGAACGGTGTACCCTTCTGTGAGCATAAAACCAGTGGTACCAATAATTATACTTACCACAAAAAGGAGTGAAGCAAATCCCAGCCTTCTCATGCTGCGATGTAGCAGTATAGTCATGCTGTCAAGATATTGATATTGTTTATTCTATCCAATTTTAATAGCTTTCACCATGCGTGTTATTTCGTTGTGGTCGGGTCCTCGAAATGTGTCCACTGCACTCATGTATTCATTCGCTCAAAGACATGATTGTGAAGTGGTAGACGAACCGCTTTATGCCCACTACTTGTCGCATGTAGATGTAGATCACCCTGGAAAAGAAGAGATATTATCTACAATGAATACCGATGGCGCCATGGTGATCAAAGAGCAACTTGTGGCCGGCATGAAGCCATTGAGATTTCTTAAAAATATGGCCCATCATTGGATGGGCTTGGACGATAGCCTTTTAAACCACTTCACAAATATTTTTCTAATCCGCGATCCCAAAGAAATGCTTCCCTCGCTTATAAAGCAAATTCCTAATCCTGTGCTTCGGGATACAGCGCTAAAAAGGCAATGGGAGCTTTATCAAAAGCTTTATCAGCAAGGTAAACCGACCATAATAATCGATTCCAGAGAACTGTTAGTGAACCCGGAAAAAGTATTAAAGAAAATATGCACCCAATTAAACATGCCTTTTGAACCGGCTATGCTATCCTGGAAGCCTGGCCCCATTCCTGAAGATGGCATTTGGGCCAAATATTGGTATCATAATGTCCATAACTCAAGTGGATTTCAAAACTATAAGCCAAAAGAGGACCCATTCCCAAAAAGGTTAGTTCCATTACTCCAGGAATGCGAACCGTATTACAACTTACTTTTTGATAAATCATTGAAACTATAAAATCATGCCAAAGCTACCAGACCCCCGCAATGAAAACATTCTTGTAAGTATTGACGGAACTTTGTATCCACGCGATGAGGCCAAGGTAAGTGTCTTTGACAGTGCTGTGCAAGGAGGAGATGCTGTTTGGGAAGGTATTCGTATATACAAGGGGAAAGTGTTTATGCTTGAAGAGCACCTTGATAGAATGATGGATTCTGCAAAGGCTATGGCCTTTGCACGTATCCCTACTCGTGAGTACATCAAAGAACAGATCTTTAAAACGCTTAGAGCAAATAGCATGTTTGACGAATCACATATCAGACTCACCCTGACCAGGGGCAAAAAAGTATCTTCTGGTATGAGTCCTCATTTTAATCAATACGGCTGTACACTAATTGTACTAGCTGAATGGAAGAAACCGGTTTATAATACAGATGGTATATCGTTAATTACTTCTTCCATAAGACGCAACCCACCTCAATGCGTCGATTCAAAAATTCATCACAATAACCTTATAAATAACATACTTGCCAAAATAGAGGCTAACCTGGCAGGAGTTGAAGACGCTGTGATGCTGGATGTAGATGGTTTTGTTTCTGAGACCAACGCCACAAATATATTTTTTGTGAAAAACAGAAAAATCAAGACTCCCTTTGCTGATAGCTGCCTGCCTGGCATCACAAGGGGCAATGTAATTAAGATAGCTGAAGAACATCAAGTTAGCCTATCGGAAAAGAGGATTTCCATCTCTGAAATGTACTCCGCCGATGAAGCATTTGTTACAGGCTCCATGGGTGAACTTACACCCGTACTTAATATTGACGGTCGATCCATCGGAGATGGGACCATTGGAAATACTACGTTGAAATTCATGGCATGGTACAAAAAAATGACGGAAAATGTTGGTATTCAAATCCCGTCAAGTTGATTTCTTTATTAACTTCAATAGGTGAACCATAACTCTTTAAGATGGCTTGAAGGTGTACTAATAGAAGCGGGTGCCAATGTATGCATGACTACCAGCCAAGTTGAACATGCAGATGAACAAATCTACCAATTAGCAGACCCATGGTTGATTGGCAACAAATCAGTAACCTCGAAGAAATCCGTATTTCAAAATGCATGCCGTTTGCATTATGCTAAGGCACTTAACTGCATATATTTAAATTTTGAGGAAAATCAGCCGGACCCCATCGCTAGTTCTCACAAAATTCACAGCTTCCTTAAAATTATTTATCCGGACCTGTCACCATCAATAGGTAACTGGTTTACCCAGAGAACAAACGCTTATTTTGTTACTGAAAGGTTCATATCG
>JBCDHA010000204.1:0-6686 GCA_038750705.1 Bacteroidota bacterium | reverse complement strand
GGATTTTTTCGGAAGCCACGGGTTTCTTTAGCACCGGCAAATACGGTAAATGAGCCAGATGAAAGAAAGCGATGCAAGTTGATAATCACATCATATCGCTCATTCCTCAGCGCTTTCACAATTTTTAACAGACTGGTGTACTTCTTTTTTTTGTTCCAAACCCAGAGCTTCTTTAAGTGCGGATGTCCTTTTAAAATATGTTCATTTCCCGCCCTGAGTAAAAAGTGAAGTTCACTATCAGGGTAATATTTGATCAGCTTTTCAATTAGGGATGTCGCTAATACAACGTCGCCTAAGAAAGCTGTTTGTATAACTAATATTTTATTCACAGGTGGTGCAAAAATTGACTTGAAACTAGTGCGAATACAGTTAACCAACAAATAATCAATTAGTATACGGTTGAACAAAACAAAAAAAGTCGCCCTGGGCTCAAGGCGACTTTAATAATTTCAGACTTTATACTTATTCCCCGGTTTCCTCCTTCGGCTCTTCTCCATCTTTTTTCTTATCCTCTTCTCCACCGTCCACCAAGTCGCCGTCTTCTAAGCGCTTTGAAACCACGAGGAATGGCCCGGATATTACTTTCTCATCCTGAGTAAGGCCTTCAGTGATCTCTATATTTTCATAGTCACTTATACCTGTTTTAACTTCTTTCATTTTTGCTACGCCGGCGTTTTCAACAAAAACTACTTCTTTCACCTCGTCTTTATCCTTAGGTTGAATATCATCATCCTGGTCATCTTCATTATTCCTTCTACTACCAAATTTCTTTTGTCCTGGAATCCGCGTGGTTACTGCCGCTAGAGGAACCGACAAGACATCATCTTTTTGGTTAGTGATTATCTCTACGCTTGCTGTCATGCCTGGTCTGAAAGGATATTTGTTTCCTCCTTCAACCAGGTCTTTGTAAGAAGAGTTTAGAATTCTTATACGAACTTCAAACTCTGTTACCGCATCTGCCGAAGCCTTATCGTTTGCCGTATTAGCAATAGCAGTTACTATTCCCTTAAACTCCTTGTCTAAATAGGTATAAGAGTCTACATCAATAATCACTGTGTCTCCAAGGTTGACACGAATAATGTCATTTTCGTTAACGTTTACCCTTACCTCCATTTGATTCAGGTCTGCAATACGCATGATTTCCGTCCCTTGAAACTGCTGGGTACCAAGCACCGTTTCACCTTGCTCTACGTTAAGTTTACTTACAATACCGCTCATAGGTGCTGTAACCGTAGTTCTTCTTAGGTTTTCCTGGGCCTGGGCCAGTGATGCCTCACTACTTTTTACCACAAAACGTGCAGCTTCCAGAGACTCCTCAGCCGACTTTCGATCATTTCTTGCTACTTCAAAATTTTGTTGAGCAAGCTGCCAGTCGGCTTCTGAAATCACTTTTTCATCCCAGAGCCTTTTTTGACGGTCGTAGTCTTGCTTTGCCCGCTGAAAGGTTGCCTTAGCTCGTGAAAGCGCCGCTTCAGAGGATGCCTTATTCGCTCGCTGGGTATTTAATGAGGCGCGCGACTGTTCAAGCGCTGAAACAAAATTATCGGGTCGTATCTTTGCTAAAACACCTCCCTGCTGCACAGAGTCACCTTCCTCCACAGCCAGTAATATAAGCTCACCTGAAACTTCCGGACTTAGCTTTACCTCAACAACAGGCTGCACAGTGCCGGAAGCGCTTACTTTCTCAGTAATAGAAACCTTTTTAACTTCGGCTATGGTGACTTTGGTTTTATTTGGTTGACCGATCCACCCTGCTGATTTGCCCACCACAAGAAGCAGTATAATTACAACAAATCCGCCGATGAGGTAGTATAACCATTTATTTGATTTTTTCTTTTTTGCCATTGCTTAAAATTCTAAAGGTTTGCCTTGATAAAAATCAAGAATTTTGAGTTTAAATATGTAATCGTATTTAGCACGAGTTAAATCAGTTTTAGCCTGGTAAAGATTGTTCTCGGCTATTTCGTAATCGGTGGCGTTTATGGCACCGGCGGCTTTTTGTTTCTCTGTAACTCTGAAAGCTTCTTCTCGAGCTTCAACCGCTTTTAAGGAAGCGTCATATGATTTTGAAGCCGCCTTTACATCATTATACGCCTGTTCTATAGTTTGCCATAACTGGTACCGCGTGTCTTTATAAGTTATTTCAGCTCTTCTCTTGGTTATTTCCGCTCTTTGCACATTCGCCTTTGCACTAAAACCATTGAAAACAGGCACACTCAGAGAGATGGTAATAAACTGGCTTAGGTTGTCATCAAATTGCTGGCTAAATCCAAAATCGACTATTTCACCATTAGGCACAAATACGGCGCTTTCAATTGCTTCACCACCAGACACTGTTCTTAAGTCGGTAGCTTCATAAAGTTGATTGCCATTTCCATCGGTTACAGGTAAAAGTGGGTTATCAGCATCGGGTACAAACCGTTCAGTAACCAAATCAGAGTAATTTGTACTCAAGCCGGCGTTTAAACTTACCGTAGGGTATAAACTACCTTTGGATGCCTGAACACCTCTTTCAGCGCTTTTTATATTATAATCCGCACTCTTGATTTCCGGCATGGAGGCCAAGGCAATTTCATATACCTCAATAGCTGTATTCGGCAAGTCATTGGCTGCTCCTACTTCAATCTCCGGCACTACGATATCAATTTGGCTTTCAGGAGGCAACTGCAGCAACTGTTTTAACTGTATCTTAGCCAGAATAAGGCTATTTTCCTGGTTAATGACGTTCACTTCATTCGTGGCCATCTGAGCCTGCAAATCAAGAAGATTAGCTCTGGGCAGAGCTCCGGCTTCTACCTGCTTCCGCGTTAGCTCAACTTGTTCCTTTGTAGATTCTACTTGAGACAGTGCATTTTCGTATAACTCGCGGGTAAAAAGTACATTGGTGTAAAAGTTGATTACACTTAAGATGACATTGTTTTTGGACGTTTCTAAGTCCTGCTTACTCGCTTCGAAAGCATATTCCGTCTGTTTAATGGTGTTTGTTATATTCAAGCCGTTAAACAAGGTAACGGAACTATTAAGGTTCGCTCTTGCCGAATTAATTCTTTGGTTAACAAATAAGTTAGTGTTCGGATTAATAGAACGACCCCAGTTAGGACCATAGGAGGTAGTTCCATTGAGGTTTGGATAACGAGACCATTTTGCCTGGTCGTAGTTAATCTCCCTGTCCTGGAGGTTTAGAATGTTACGCTGTACATCTAAACTATTTTCCAATGCATAATCCACGCACTCCTGGAGTGTCCATTGGTAAGATTGAGCATCCTGGCCTTTAGCCAAGCCAACGGTCAGAAGCAAAATGAATAAAAGTGTATACTGAGTTTTCATAACCTTGTTGTTTGTTTTATAAATCTATATCTGGTATATAAATTACTTCTGTAATCCAGTAAAGGTTCTTGAGATAATCTAGGGAAACGGGTTTTAAACCGGAGTCCATTTCAATTACAAGGCAAGCAATGTCATTTTTTCCCTTTCTGGAAACTGACATGGTAGCTATGTTGCAATCGTCATTAGATAAAATATTTGCAATGTTTGCAATACTACCTTTGGTGTCGTGTGCCTTGATAATTAAGGTATGTAAAGCTGCTGAAAAATCGGCATTGAAACCATCCACTTCAGCTATGTTAATTACTCCTCCTCCCTTACTTTCTCCTACTACCTCCACTGACCTTTCTCCCTTTGTCAACTTCATTTTAATCGTATTGGGATGTAATGTGGAGGCGTTTCCCACGGACTTAAATATGTACTCTAAACTCTGTTCACGTGCATGATCAAAAGCGGTTCTAATTTTGTCATCATCCGTTTTAAAATCTAACAGACCTGCAATAATAGCGCGATCACTTCCGTGCCCCTCATAGGTCTTTGCAAAAGAATTGTAAAAAGTAATATCCGCCCGATCAGGCCTACCCCCGAGTACGCGAATAGCTACTCGCGCTATTCTCACCACACCTGCTGTATGAGAGCTTGACGGGCCTATCATAACTGGGCCTATCATATCAAAAATTCCACTTTTTTCTGCCAAAGCATCCGGTTTTAGGACGCTCAATGTTAAACATATTTTCGAACCGCTATGCGTATATATGTATAAATGGTTATTTTCCTACTTAAATACCCAAATTGGGTGATCAAATTCGGAAAAAGGCATTTAGCATGTATGCATATTACAATGGGGCATTTATTTCTGGTTCAATCACACTACCACTTACGGATCGCGGGCTGTTATTTGGTGACGGTGTTTTCGAAACTATGATCTATCAAAATGGTAAAATTAATTATCTGGACGATCATTTAATTAGGCTGACAAAATCATTAGACGCTTTGAGCATCGACAAGCCAAATTTGAGGGCTTCTAAACTTTCTGACATTGCTATTGAACTACTACAAAAAAATTCGATTGACGAAACTGCACGCTTTAAACTTGCTGCCTGGAGAAAAAGTAAAAAACAGTTTGGCTATGGATCGTCAGATAGAGACTGTAACCTAATGCTCAGCGTGCAGAGGTGCGATCCTATTGATTTAAAAATAGTATCGAAAATAGGATATGCCCAGTCAATAAGAAACTATCCATTACCACATTCAAATTTTAAAACTATCAGTTCACTGTCTTATATAATGGCTGCCAATGAATGTACCTCCATGCAGAAAGAGGAATTAATCATATTAGACACTGAAGGGCATTTGAGTGAATGTACTGCTTCCAACCTTTTTTGGATTGAGGATGACACTTTATTTACCCCTGCGCTAACTACGGGTTGTGTAAACGGCATAATGCGAAAGCAGCTGTCAAAATATTGTTTTGAAATCAATGCTTCTTTTAAGGAAGTGGAAAAAAAGCCAAAGGTACTAAAGCAGGCCGATCATGTGTTTTGTGTGAATATCGCCGGCATTAACGTTTTTAATGAAATAGGATCAAATCACTACTCCACTAAAAGTGATTTATTAGATAAAATTATAGAGATGATCCTCGATCCAAGAGGATCTTAAACCCAGTTGGCCGCTTACTTCACTAAGATAGTTTCCAACTCCTCTAATGATCTACCTTTAGTCTCCGGTATAAACCGAACAATATAAACAAGACCTAAGAAGGCAAATAATCCATAAATCAAAAAAGTAGCTGCACTCCCTAGTACTGACAGCTCCCAGGGAAATATAAATTGTACTCCGGCAGATACCGCGGAGTTTATAAATCCAACAAAAGATATAGCTACACCACGTATCCTCAGCGGAAAGAGTTCGGAGAATAACACCCACATTACAGGGCCTAGAGAAATGGCAAAGCAAGCTACGAATCCCATAATACCGACTAAGATCAAAGTCGGGTCCATACTAATGGCAGCAGTGATAAGTTCGGATTCATATTTTTTGGCTTTTTGAATTCCCAATATAGCCCTAAGCTCCTGCTTGTAGCTCACATCATTTTTAAAATTTCTACCCGCCAAAACCGAGATCTCATTTCTCAATTCTGGATCTGAAAGTGTGCTTATCTTATCACTTGTTAGTGAATAATTAGCTGAGTCAAAACCATAAGCCAGAAGTGCCATAAAAAATGTGATCCCTGATACACCCACGATCAATAGCGGTTTTCTACCTAATTTATCAATTAAAAGCATCGCCAAAATTGTAAACACAAGATTAGTCAGCCCTACCAGTATGGCTTGAATAAATGAGGCATCTGTACCAATGCCAGATTGTTCAAAAATCATAGGGGCATAGAAAAATACCGAATTGATACCTGTAATCTGTTGAAGGACACCTACGACTACCCCAACGGTAATAATGAGCTTGAAAGCGGGCTTAAAAATTTCAGTCATTGGCACTTTGTTTTTGTCCTTATCTGCCTGGAGAGACTGTGTAACAGCTTTAACGTCGGCATCTACCTGATCTACACTGCCAAATTTGATAAGCACATCTTTAGCTTCCGTTATTTGGCCCTTCATAATTAACCAACGCGGACTTCTTGGCACCCCGTAAAGTCCAAGAAAATAAAATATAGCAGGTACTGCTTCTACGCCCAACATCCAGCGCCAGTTATTTTCCGCTATACCAAGTGATCTTAGCCATTCTGATTGCGAATCGCCCAATGCGAGAATTAAATAATTGCTAAAAAAGGCCAAGGAAATACCTATCACAATATTCAATTGGTTAAAAGAAACCAATCTACCACGCTGGTCAGGAGGCGCTATTTCCGCAATATACATGGGTGCCAGAATCAAAGAGGCTCCAACGCCGATGCCTCCAAGCATTCTAAAGATTAGAAAAAGAATAAAACTTGGCGCTAAAGCGGAACCCACGGCCGATATTGTAAAAATAACAGCGCATGCTTTCAAAAGTACTCGTCGTCCATACTTATCGCTGAGAGGTCCCGAAACCATCATAGCCAGAGCTGCTATAACGGTGAGTGAGCTTACCGAAAATCCAAGTTCAAGATCAGTCAGGTTGAAATCTATTTGGACGTATTTATTTACTCCTGAGATTACAGAGGCATCAAAGCCCATTAAAAGCCCTCCAAGAGCAACGATTAAGGTAATTCTGGTTAATAAAAATGAGTTCAAAGGTCTATTCGGGTTTTTTTTGATATACCCGAACATAATCAATTTCCATTTGCTGCGGCAAATTAGTTGGGTCTATTCCTTTACGCCCACCCCAATTACCACCAAATGCGATATTCATTATAAGATGAAACCTTT
>JBCDHA010000203.1:0-6734 GCA_038750705.1 Bacteroidota bacterium | reverse complement strand
GTTGCGGTGTAGGTACCTGTTTCAAAGAAGGTATCGCCCTGCCAGGTGTACTCAAAGCAAGTTTCTACATTTTGAGTGGAAGCACTGTTGCAAGAGTTGATATCTACAAATGTACATGCCGAAGTCTCCGAGCACTGACCTTTGGTTACCAGTACGGCATAGTCACCATTGACCTCTGCGGTAAAGGTTCTATCTGTAGCGCCATCAATGGGTGCATTTCCATTATTACAGTCTATCCATTGATAGCTATCAGCGTTGTCATCATTGCTGGAAAGCGTTCTTGCATTTAAACTTACCGTGTTATCAATGTCATCGCAAAATGTAAAATCCACATTGTCAACAAAAGTGACAGACCCCGGAATGGCAATGGGATTAGGGCTAATGAATTCAGGACAGGACGAAAGTATAAAAATGAGACTATCGGGAACGGTGTTTTCCAGCAAAACCTCGATGGGTGCAGAAAAACCGGTATACGCTACTGCATCATTATACACTTGATAGGTGTGGGCAACAGTATCACGTCTTGATTCATCATTATTCCATTTCGTCATCACCGCGTATACTGCAAAACCTCCGAAAAAAGTGGTCTCTTCCTCCAAGGGTCCCTGGCGGGTACATATGCCGGCGTCAAATGTCTGCGGCGTACCGCTCGTATGTTTGTAAAAGCCGTCGATAGAAAGAGGTACATCATCAAAAGGGTAAGGAACAGGAAGAGCCTCCTGCACAAGTTCTTCCACATCATAAAGCCCCACCACACCAATAAAGAATGAAGTAGCTTCCATTCTTACCGCAGAATTACCCTCAAATACATCTGCGGCCCCGGTAGCCCGGGTTACTGAGGCCGGTGGATTAGTAAAAAAGAAATCATCAAATACTTTGAATCCCAGTGGCCGGTCTTCTGCATTAAAGGTCTGAAATAGTGAATAAGAGCTTTCAACATTACTGCAGGTGGCCGGATTGAAGCCAAACTCTGCTCTCCGGTAAATATCTACGCTTTGATCTCCCCAATCTTCGAAATCACCGTTAGGAATATTTTGGGCCATACTTGCGCTACATGCACAAAAGCCGTAGAGAAACAGAAGAAGTAATTTTGTATTCATAGCGAGCTATTTTTAGTCTTTATCTAATAGGTTCAAGAACTTCATAAAAGCCGTAGATCACCCCTCCGGCCACTACGTCTATTTTCTTTTTTGCCACATTGGTCGAAGGATCAGTTTCGTAAATGGCGTTGATTTGCTCATCCACATTATAGACCACCAGTTGTACCTTTCCATTATAATGGTAGGCCATGCCTGTAGTAAGACCGGCATTTGCGGGCATACCTTCGACCAGTTCGGCTGTTTTTTCGTAGAGGTTAAGTTTCGCCCACCTCATTAAAGGCCTGTTTACCAGATCAGCGTCTGCCTCAGGCTCTTCCATGAGTACATTCGTGTAACCGATACCTCCGCCTGCGTATAGAAACCCGGCATTAACGATGGTTTCGCGGGCAGCCCCTTCTATCTTTAATTGGGGTATGAATTCATATTCATCAAAGTCGTCAGACCCGGCAGGTATACGCAGGATTTTAGCCGGCGTGCTCTCTCCCGAAGCTTCCAGCCCGAGCCCTCCCTGTGTAGGTAAATAGATATCGCCATTTTCGTCTATGACGTTAGACTTAAACCGCATAAAAGCCTGTCCCGGATATTTCGTATCCGGCATATTGATGCTCCTGACGTACGTATCGGTTTCCAGGTCGATAACGCAGACTATAGCTCCAATTTCGCTTTCATAGATAAAAGGAGGGAAAGTACGCCCCGTGTAAAGGCAGGCATACATTCGATTACCACGGATGTACAGATCGTTAAAATAGTTAGCCCCGTTTTCAGGGTTAATTGGAGCTTCGGACATATCTATTTCCCCGATACGGGTATAGCTCTCGGGATCAAAAATCTGGATATTCACCGTGTTGAAATCCGTATAATATCCTTTGTTTTCGTTCAAGAATACGATGGTGCTCCCTCCGCCAAATGTCTCGAGTATGCTGCCGTCTTTTGGACTCAAATCTTCACTCAGGCTCACTTTTTGATAGCCTGATCCGCCAAACAGCTTTTGCTGGTTCACCACAAAGTTCTGGAATGAAACACCTCCTGATATAGCGGGATAGGCAATAGTGGAAGCTGTGGCGGGAGCATCCACAGTAGGTGGAGGAAAGCTATCAAAACCGGTTACAAATCCATTTGAAGATGAGCTACTGCGTGTAAAAAGCATATAGTCATATTCCTCTCCCAAGTCAACCTGCTCGTTGGGGTTAATGGGTATGGCATCATCGGTGGCACATGAAATCCATAGCAGGCAGATGATCCATAAAAGAATATTCCGGGAAGGTCTCTTAATCCAGCACATATCTCACCTTTATGTTAAAATTTCTGCCTGGCCTTTGAATGCGCCAGTTATCGTACACATCGTCGCTGAAGATGTTATTCACTCTGGCAGAAGCGCTCCATGATTTTGCCGCTGACGTGTAGGTTAATTCCGCAGAGTGTATATTCTGAGTAGGTATGAAATTGGCAATGTTATCACGTCCGCTTGCCTCTCTTATGCTCGAAAACTGATCTATAAAATCATAGTAATACGTGAGCGCGAGTCGATCTTCTTCTCCGGCAAGACCGATCCATTCATAAGTTACATCTACGTTTGAAAAGAAGGGAGGTAAATTCGGCAGCCGCTCTCCAATCTGATCCCTGTCGGCAAACCCCAGGGCGCTACGCATTCGTACATCCTGAAATGTGGCCGATAGGTTGGCACGCAGGTTTTTAGAGGGTTCTATCGAAATGTAAGCATCGGCACCGGCAATCTCCACCTCCTCCTCATTAAAAAAACGAGCGAGGTCAATGCCTGAAGCCAGCAAGATAATACGATCACGCTGATAACGATAAAACCCGTTCATTTCTATGGCGAAAGGAATACGGTTCAACAAATTTGTCCGGTAAAAAAAACCGAGATTATAGTTGTCGCTTTGCTCGGGCCTTAGATCAATGTTTGATCCGATGGTGCTCTGATTGCCAAATAATTCTTCTTCTTCAGGAAGACGGTATGCATACTCGAATGATGAACGGATGTAAAAGTTGGTAGTGAAAGCGTATTTTAAGGCTGCATTACCGCCATTATATCTGTTATTTACGGACCGTTGTTCAAACCCCGCCTGGACGTCATCGCTGTTTACATCTTCCAGACTAGTGGCCTCTGCTTTGAGATGATAATTTTTATAGGTGAGCAGGATCTCCAGCTTGTCTTTGAGCCAATCTGCTTTCCATTCCAATCCCGCATATTGCTGGGTTAAAAAAGCGGGAAACCTGAAGGGATCATTGTCAATATCGACATACTCATTTCTACCCTCCCGATTCTGATCAATGATAAGATGGCTGGCAGTTATGGTGTGGAGGTCATTTACATTGTATTTTAGTGTAGTACGATTGAGAAATATCTCCCTATCGAGTTCGATAAGCGCAGGGCGCCCAAATATTTCAGCGCCGCTCCTGTTTATAGTTTCAAGCCTTTTACCGAACCAATTGTAAAAAAACCGGGTACTGTCTTCTACGGTTTGTGTGTAACTACCGTAGTTGGATTTTAATTTTATTGTTAATTGGTCATCCAACCAGCTAAGCTGGTAATCGAGCATTCCTGTAAAGCCATTTTCTTTTTCGGTTGGCTCGCCATAGGCTATCACTTCATCGAACTGTATCGGGGTCTGAATTTCCCGGAAAATATCGTTGTATATAACTGTGAATTTCAATTCATCAGCCCATGACTTATCACGTACCCCAAGTGAAACATCGCCATAATAAGATTCGAAACGACTGTGGAATCGCTTTACTTCGATTACATTTTCTGCACTTCCGGTAAATTCGTTTAAATCCTGAGCATCTATTTCGTAGTCATTATCGGAGTAGTTGTAGAAGAAGTTACTCCCTATAAAGAAGTCTTTATCATTGATGAGAAATAGGTTGACTGACGGTCGATGAGTATTAAATGACCCGTGCTGGTACGTTATATCCAGGTAATTGGTCTCGTGCTTTTTAGGTATGATGTTAATGCCACCGCCCAAGGCATCAGTGCCCACCTCTAACGGCGTAACTCCGCGATACACATCGATACGATCCACCTGGTTTACAGGCATGTTATTCACATCAAGCCCTCGTGACATGAATTTTATAGGTAATCCGTCATAATACCTGCGAATAGCGCTGCCCTGGGCTCCCTGTATTGAAATATTTACTTCACTACCCAAACCACCGGACTGCCGTACCCGAACCCCACTCGTACGGTTAAGCATTTCCACAGGATCAGTATTAATAGCTTGTAGCGTTTCTGCATTTATAGAAGTTATCGACAAGGGCTCGCGACTGATAATTTTAACTTCAGACTCTGCCTCCACCACCACTTCTTCAAGCGTTTCAACCGCCGGGTTTAGACTGATTTTTAAGTAGACCTTGTTCGTTTCGGTAAGGTCAATACTCTCAGTTATTGTTTTAAAAGAAGGTGCCGATACTCGGAGTTGATATATACCACGCTGTAAGCCTTTAAATGAAAAGCGGCCATCGGCATCTGTTGTAGTTGTATATCCTACTGATAACAGCTCAATATTCGCAAATGGAACAGCGTTTGCGCTTCTGTCTGTTACTACCCCTGTAATTTCCTGAGCGCATAATTGGTGAGATAGGCTGAAAAAAAATATGACGATAGCTAATTTCATAAATCATCATTTATGAGATGACAGTCATTTATGATGAAAAGAAGGCTACCTTCCATAAAAGATCACTTTTCCGGATCTTTCTAAATGAGTCGATATCTTCCGTTTGAAAATGAGTGCTCCGGTGACACTCCACCTCTACCTTATTTTGGTCATCAAAGTAACCATCCATACTAAGCCTATGAGTAGCAGCTTTCTGCCAAACCGCTTTACACTGAAATTTTTTTATTGGGATCATATTGTTGGTTTTACCGAAAAAAAAGTGATCCAAATCCTCATCAAATCGTAGAAGAAATTAGGATCTAGCTTATTTAGAATGATTCTAAACGCAATAATCGGTACTCCCGGAATCTCAGAAGTCCGAAAACAAGTACAGTTCCGGTTTTGGCACCAAAAATTTATTGTAAACAGGAAGTTTTGAAGGTAGAGGATCGGCTCTTAGCTAATATCAAAGAATGACATGGATATTTTACACTTGATAATTTTTGGGGCCGGTTTTCAATCTATATTATTCGGATTCTATCTTTTGGCCTTTGGTAGTGCAGGTAAAAGGCAAAACGTGTTCTTAGCCATTTTTCTATTGCAGCTAGGCCTTGACCTTTTGTACAGTTTCTTCGAGCTGGAAAAACTGTATTATAATAATCGTATCGTATTTTATCTACCCTTGTACGTTACCACGCTACCCACCGTAGCGCTTATTTTTTATTTTACCCAGGTTTTGAACCCAGGCATTTTAAAGAAGTGGCCTGTTAAACTAATCTGGCTAATACCTGCTTCAGAGTTCTTTTGCCTAATTGTGATATTTACACAATTTCTCCGGACCGGAGCGGACCTTTGGCTCAGTAATAACCTGCACTTCACCAAAATCTTTAACTTATATATTATCCAGACGGTAAATATTGTTTTAGGTGTATCGGCAGTAATATATATCTATGTACTACTAAACAAAACATCGAAATACTTAAAGATTAATAACAGCTGGTCGATCGAGGTCACTAAAAGTTTGCGATTACTGAAGGTCTTTCTTGCCGGCTTTTTTGCTTTTCATCTGGCATGGTCTGTAATGACCGGATTTGATCTTTTTATGAGTGCGGATCCCAACGTTTACAACAATCTGCTGCCCTATGTTTATTTAATGGCGGTGCTTCTCACACAATGGATAAGCTTTAGGGCCTTAATTGTACCCAAAATTGCTATTTCACCATGGTTAGGTAGCCACAAATCAAAACGTCATGGTGGTTTCTTTGCTGCTATTAAAGAGGAAGACATCCCATTGGTTATCGTTGACAACAATTCATCTATAATTTTTGCCAACCAAAAAGTACGTGACCTGCTTGGTTATTCTTTTAAAGAGCTGGAGGGAAGAGCTATTTCAGCCATAGTAAGCAGTGATGACCTGAACAGCATTAACAATATATTTTTACTTGAACAAAGGGAGGCTGCCACATTTAAAAGTGAATTTGTGTTTAAAATGAAAAAAGGGGGTAAGGTATGGGCGGAAATAGAGGCCATAACAAGTAAAAACTGGTATAATTCAACATCCGCTATTTTCTATTTGACCGACTATAAGGTGTCAGTCGAGAACAGCATGAATACCTCAGATACCCAACATCTGATTAAACAAAAAATTCATGAGTTGCTCTATCATAAGAAAGTTTACCTCGACCCTAACCTTTCTATTAGATCCCTGGCAAACAGTTTGGGAATTTCTGAGAGGTACGCGTCAATGATGATCAAGCAGATTTTTAATAAAAATTTCAGAGAGGTAGTCAATGCGCTTAGAGTAAGCGCTGTTAAAGAGATGATGAACGACATATCGTACTCAAATTATAGCATTTTGTCGATAGGCCTTGAGGCCGGATTTAATTCAAAATCTACATTTCATTCTGTTTTTAGAAAGTATACCGGTATGTCGCCGGCAGAGCATCAGAAAATGCAAAATAATCCGAAAAGCGCTCAACCGCCTTCTACTATTGAACCTAATGGATAACATAGATCTGACCGG
>JBCDHA010000202.1:0-6748 GCA_038750705.1 Bacteroidota bacterium | reverse complement strand
CTTTGTGAAAGATGGTTGGCTAATGGGGGTCAAAGGGCTGTTTATAGGGTAACTGTTACGGTGACTATCCTGAAGTCACAAGGATAGGAAAGATGTTGAAGCTACGTAAACCCCAATACGTCTTTCGGCCTTAAAACGTGTTCTTTACTTTTCCGAACTTTTGGAGTTCATCGACCGTACGGCCCTTTCTATACCCGCAGGGGTTAGTGGGAACATCGGAACCAGTTCTTTAATGACTTGCAGCGTGTATGTATGTGGCCAGTAGCGCAGGGGCTCGGGGTTAAGCCATACGCTTTTCTTAAACTTAGTCGAAATTGACTTTAAGCTTCGAATACTCAGAGTATTCAGTTCATATGGTGCCATAGCCGCATCGCCAATAAAGAAGACCCTGTAGGCCTTACTATGTTGTAGCAACTTTTTAATAGTAATTGACTTAGTTCTTCTCTCGTCGGTGAAGACCCTATCATAAATCGTATTATGAAAATAATACACCTCTAAATCGTGCGCAAAACGGGTTTTCATTTTACGGAAGAGGTTTTGCACACTCCTAACGTAGGGAGCCATCGAATAACCACCGTTATCGATCACTACGATAACCTTTAGCTCCTCGTTTTTTTCACTTTTTAGTTCCGGAATGAATAGTCCACCACGCTTTAACCCTGATTTAATGGTTTGCTGAACATCCAGTTTTTCTATGGCACTCTCTTCAATAACGCCCTTTATCGATGCCAGAGCAGCATCTACATTATTATCATTCAATAAAGCATCTCTATCAATAGGGAAATAGTTTTTATCACCTAACACTTTACGGGCCATTTTGCCACCACCCTGACCACCTACTCGAATGCCGTTTTTAGCTGCTCCCCCGTGCCCATATGGAGAAATACCTCCGGTGCCTATCCAGTGACTTCCACCACCATGCCTGGTCTTCTGCTGTTTCCGCACCTTTTCCATTCGCTCCAGTAACTCCTCGAGACTGAGGTCGGAATAATCGGCCATTTTATCCAATATCCTTTCCCGAGGTTCGGACGTTTCATCGCTTTGTTCATCGTCGTCTTCCAGGTCCGGGTCATCCTTGTCCCAGATTTCCCGTCCCGATACCACTTCTTTAATATCATAACTGGTCAGGTGTACTTCATCCAGAAAAGTATGTACTAATTTTTCATCGTCAATATCGCGATCGGCCTCCTCGACATATTGTGTTTTCCACTTTTGGAAAGTTTCAGATCGCAGAATAGCGTCTTCTAAGGTTTGACCAGGTCTGATCGGTACATGCAGAAAATAGGCGTAATAAGCTTTGACGAAGGGTCCCATATCTGAAGGCTCTTTCACTATAACGCCCTTGAGCACATTGTGCATGTCTCCTAACGTTCTGATCAATCCCTTTTGCATCGCTTTCCTCAACAAAAGCAATGTCCTAACGTCTGCTTTTAACCCATGGTTTCTGAAATGCTCGGGGAGAGAACTCAGCATATTAGTTTAGTCTTGCGCCAAAGGTAGTATCACCAGCCCCCAACATGCGATTCACCCGCTCCATATCCGTTTGGGTTTTAATCAAAGCTCCGATGCCTTCTAAACCCTTGATTTTCTCAACGGCCTCCTTGGGTGACGTTTCACTCATGTATTTGAGCCAATTCAGAATTTCACGGGTCGTGGGGGCTCTTTCTAGCCCTAACCTGCGCAGATGATAAAAAACATCCAACGCTACTTTTACCACTTTTTCGTCAATAAATGGGTGATGCTTTTCTACGATTTTACTCATTACCTCTTGATCCGGAAAATCGATGTAGTGATAAATGCATCGCCCCTTAAAGGCCGTAGGCAATTCCTGCTCTCGGTTGGAGGTAATCACAATGGCAGGCATCTCTTCTTCTGATATTTCAATAACCTCGCCGGACTCCGGCATAATGAACTTTCTATGACTTAAGGCGTAGAGCAAATCGTTTGGAAACTCTCTGGGGGCTTTGTCAATTTCATCAATCAGCAGCACAGAGTTGGGTTTACTGTAAGCGATAGCTGCCGGTCCTTTTACCACATAATCAGCGAGTGATTCCGGATTTCGCTCCCCGGTACTTAGCCGGGTACTTAGCCCTTTCTCTTCTCTTTGGGCATTGAGGATTTCTATTTGCGAGTCCCGAAGGTATTTTACGTGGTCGAAACGTGCGACAAATTGTTCTACATTACTTTTAGAACCTACCGGGTAAACTTCAAGATCCAACCCGCGGTTTTTTGCATAATGAATAGGGAGGTCGGTTTTTCCGGTACCCGGTTCCCCTTCAATTAGCAATGGCATGCCCAAGGTACGGGCCATATGGAAAGATTGAGCAAGCGACGGATCACAGAGATATTTATCCGAACCCGTCCAATGTGTTGTTTCTGCCATAGTTAATACAAAACTAACTCCTACAATAATAGTTCATTCCTATGATACTCCCGGCCAAAAATTGGCGTAAACCTTGTCGTATTTAATGACCTTTACCGTGTTTATATCTCTATTCTCTCACATAGGTTTACAGATACCAAGGTGTGCAATATGCCATGCAGATATATATGGATAAATGGGTTTGATTTTACCTTTAGTCATTGAGGTATGATAAAGTAAGGGTAACTCAGCCATCCTGAAAATCATAGTTCCAGCTTATCAAAATTCGCTTTATATTTTCTGCCTTAAGTAAGTAATAGGTAGTCCATAGCAATAACCAGGTGATGAATATTAGATAGAAGAATACGACGTACGTAATGCCTTCTTCCACAAAGAAATAGGCCATTAACACTGTTATAAGTAGGGCACAGATGAAATTGTACAGGAAAGCATTCTTTAGGTTCATTTCAATTAACCCGGTTAAAAAATTCCAACCCACTAATTTGTCTTTAATGATGATCTGGCCAGATTCGGAAAAACGAATGAAAAGACGCTGGGCGAAATCCATTTTGATCTGGATAACATTATTTTTTGTGGTAAAAGAATACCCAAATTTATTCAGTAAATATTCCGTTTTTTCCAGTCCCATTGTAAACACTAACCGTTTGTAAAACTCTATTCTGATTTTACACTCTTATTGCTAAGTTTCGCAGTTGTTTCTAGAATGTAAGATAATGGAAATGATTAGATTTTTACTAGTACTCGGGTTTGTTGTTACCGTCATTTTACCCGTTGAGGGGCAGAAGAAAAAGAAGAAAAACGAAGCTCAGGAACAGACTGCAGCTGCTGCCAAACCCAAGGAGAAGCCTCAATTTAAGCCTTATGATGAAGTGATCACCAAAAAGGCGATTAGTGATGATGGGCTTTTTACAGTGCATCAGGTAGGAGACAAGTACTACTATGAAGTGCCCTTCACTATGCTTGAAAAAGATATGTTGTGGGTATCCAGAATTGCCAAGCTACCTGCCGGACTAGGAGGCGGGTATGTGAATGCCGGATCTAAGATGAACGAACAGGTGGTAAGATGGTCCAGGGTACAAAATTCGATTCACCTTAAGTCCATATCTTTTTCCAGCGTGGCTGCCGAAGAACTGCCGATATACCAGTCGGTTGCGGATAATAATTATGCCCCTGTCTTAGCTGCCTTTAAAATTCAGGCTTTTGATAAAGACTCTTTGGCGGCCGTAATCGAGGTAAATGAGCTTTTTTTGAAAGATGTGCAGGCCTTGAGCGGTTTACCCGAGCGTTTGCGCAAGCAATACAAAGTACGTAATCTGGATAAATCGCGGAGTTTTATCAACCGGATGCAGAGCTATCCTGAAAATATAGAGGTACGTCATGATATGACCTATTTCGCTACATCGCCACCTTCAAATTCCAGAAGCGGTACTATCTCCATGCAGTTAAGTCAGTCCATGTATCTGCTACCTGAAGAACCTATGCAGCCCAGGTTATTCGATAAACGTGTAGGCTGGTTCACTATTCGTCAAATTGACTATGGTTCAGATGCCCTTAAGTCAGACGAAAAAAGATACATTCGCAGGTGGAGGCTTGAGCCCAAAGACCCGGAGGCTTATGCGCGCGGAGAATTAGTAGAACCGGTTAAGCCCATCGTTTATTATCTTGATCCTGCCACTCCCGAAAAATGGAGGCCCTACTTTCGCCAGGGTATTGAAGACTGGCAAACGGCCTTTGAAACCGCAGGTTTTAAAAATGCGATTTTAGTTAAAGACACGCCTACGAAAGAAGAAGACCCCGACTGGAGCCCTGAAGATGCCCGGTATTCTACGGTACGTTATGTGGCCACAACCACCAGAAACGCGATGGGGCCAAGCGTAAGCGATCCAAGATCGGGGGAAATTATTGAAAGTGATATTGTGTGGTATCACAATCACTTACGCTCTTACCGAAATAGATATTTATTGGAAACCGGAGCGGCTAATCCTTCGGCGCGAACTTTAAATACACCCGAAGCTGAGATAGGCGAGATGATGCGTATGGTAATCTCACATGAAGTAGGACATGCCCTCGGCTTACCGCATAATATGAAAGCCAGTTACGCGTACCCTACAGATTCATTACGATCTCCCTCTTTTACGAAGAAGTGGGGTCTGGCTTCTACCTTGATGGATTACACCAGATATAACTACGTGGCCCAGCCCGGCGATGGCGACGTTCGTTGGATTAGAATGCTCGGCCCATATGATAGTTATGCGATTAACTGGGGGTATCGTTGGATACCTGAAGCAAATTCTGCTGAAGATGAAGAGCCTACATTAAATGCCTGGATCAACGAGAAGGCCGGTGATCCTGTGTATCTTTTCGGAGGTAGTAACCGCTTCGATCCCAGCTCTCAGACAGAATCCGTAGGTGATGACCCTGTAAAAGCCAGTACTTATGGGCTCAGCAACTTAAAAATTGTAGCGGCCAACTTAAATGAATGGACCGCAACTCCGGGAAAAGGCTATGAAGATTTGCAAGAGCTTTTTCGCGAATTGATTGGTGTATGGTCTCGCTATTCGGGTCATGTGGTAACCAATATAGGTGGTGTCTATGAGCAGTACTTCACCACGGATCAGGAAGGTACGACCTATACATACTTACCTAAGCCAAAGCAAAAAGAGGCTTTGCAATTTCTGAATAACAATGTCTTCACCACCCCGGATTGGTTGATCCAGGAAGATATTATGAAGAATATCGGGCCTTCCGGCACCGTAGATGCCATACGTGGTATGCAGGTAAGACAGTTGAATAATCTTTTGAACAGAGATAGAATGAAACGTATGGTAGATAATGAGGCGCTAAATGGCGTCGGCGCATATTCTTTGTCAGAGATGCTTAGGGATCTAAGAAATGGTATTTGGTCTGAACTTCGCGGAGCTCGCAGCATAGATGCCTACCGGAGAAACTTACAGCGGGCTCATGTCATGCGCTTGGGAGAGTTAATGAACGATACCGAAAATGCAAGGTCTGATATAAACGCCGCTTCCAGGGCAGAGCTAAGAGCAATACAGACTTCGGCCGCAAGAAGTGCCGGTAACTACCAAGTAGGAATGATCCGTTATCACCTGGAGGATATCATAGCGATGGTAGATGAAATTTTTGATGCAGATAAATAACCATTTACAAATGGATCCTGTTCACATGCCGGTTTCAGATTACGCAATAGCAGATGATTTCATGTCAGAAATGGCCGACTATGAGTTGCGATTAGTTTCGGTGAATTATGATGCGATTATTTTCAACAAACCTTCTCAAGTTGATGTTCTTATAAGCAAATACATTTTTTTAAAGTATGATAGCAGTAGTTTCTCCCGCTAAGACCCTGGATTTTGAATCACACTATGACTTTGAGCATACCTTACCAAAGTTTCAAAAGGAAGCATTGGTATTGATAGATGTATTAAAGGAACAATCTGAACCGGAAGTAAAGAAACTGATGTCCATCAGTGATCAGCTGGCCCAGATTAATGTGGAGCGCTATCATAAATTCACCAAAAAAAAGAACGCCGCTCATGCGCGTCATGCCATTTTTGCTTTTCAGGGAGATGTATACCAAGGCTTGGAGGCTGAGCGTTTTAACCTACAAGAATTAGATTTTAGTCAGTCGCATTTCAGGATCTTATCGGGATTGTACGGGCTAATTCGCCCACTGGATCTGATTCAGCCTTACCGATTAGAAATGGGCACTAAACTCAGGGTAAACGGAAGCAGAAATCTGTATGAATTTTGGGGCGATAAAATTGCCAATCAGCTCAATAAAGATTTGAAACAACAGGGTGATCACCTTTTGATCAACCTGGCTTCTGTGGAGTACTTTAAATCAGTAGACCTCAAAAAACTGAAAGCTAAAGTTATTGATGTTGACTTTAAAGATTTTAGTAATGGTGAATACAAGGTAATATCCTTCTTTGCCAAAAAAGCAAGAGGCATGATGAGTAGATACATCATCAAAAACCAACCTACAACCGTTGACGAACTTAAAGCTTTTGACTACGGTGGCTACTACTTTGATGAATCAAATTCTTCCGATGAGTTATTAGCCTTTAGGAGAGGGTAGATTAGCTGTCTAGTGTCTACAAAAGTAAAATGCTTTTGAGAGCTTGCTGAAGCTATATTGAAAGGGCAATAACCAGCCCCTAATTTATTTCTGGGACGCAGTTTATTTGGCTGTTTTGAACCAACAAATCGATGGCCCGTCCTGTGTGTACATTTCAAATTCACCGTGCTGGTTTAGCAATAAAGTTTAGATGCCTGAGCGTGCTTTTTGCTCCAATCATTAGGTTTGTAAAAAACCGCCGACCTCCCAGTTACTCCCGCCATTTG
>JBCDHA010000201.1:0-6760 GCA_038750705.1 Bacteroidota bacterium | reverse complement strand
TCTGCCCCAGGAAAAATAAAACTGTACATCCTCATCCTGCACCCTGTATTCTCTATGCGTATCCCAAACCGTGGCGCACTGATCAGGAACCGACTCCCTGCTGGAATCATTAAAATTGTCATCATTATGGAAAATATAAGCACCAGATGTTCTGCCGGGTATAAAAGTCTGTAGCTCATAGAGATTATCCTGAACAGCAGCCATAGGAAGCAGCTGCCATGATGAACCGGTAAAATCACCTGTTACATAAACGCCTTGGCTTGTATCAATGGCAGTCATATCTACAATAAATGTGACCTGCTGATCTTCCAGCGCACCGGGCATTTGACTATAATCATAGGAGAGAAAGTCAACTCCGGAATGCAATTTCCCGTCAAAATCAAAAAGCGTAGCGTTATCCCAATGTGAGCCTGTTGCCCAATAACTTTGACAAGACGTAGATATCCAGGCGGGTTCCCAATAGACCACGCCAAGCCCGCCATTTTCTTTTACCAACCACGTTAGCTCAACTAAAAAATCTCGCTGTGTGCCAATGGAAAATGTATTTGAATAGGTAAAAAGCCTGCTATCAAACCCCAGTACATTATTGGCATTATCATTCGCGTTACTCGTGGTCCACGGATACCCTGTTTCCACGATCATCACCTCCTTGCTGAATTGATTTTTCATATCGGACACGTATTCCCCCACTTCGCGAACACCCAGATCATGCCATTGCGGATAATATGACAACCCAATAATGTCAAAATCCAGAAGTCCATTCTCAGCGGCTGACGTAAACCAGCCTGATGCATCTATAGGATCGGCAATATGAAGTATGGTTTTCATAGACGAGCCAAAATTTTCGTTAAAGTCATGAACGGCATCCAGCCCTCTTTGCAATAGCTTGACCTGTCTGCTCCAGTCTACAGGATATAGGTTGGGGCTCCCGGAATCAATGTTGGCGCCATTTCTAGGTTGTAGAATATTGCCGTTCGTCTCATTACCGATCTGGACCATACGAGGGAGAAGACCATCGGCATTCAATTTCAGTAAAGTGTTATAGGTGTAGTTATATACGGAATCACCCAAAACCACGTCACTTTCTACATCTTCCCACGCGGCAGGTCGCCATTGTCTGCCGGGGTCAGCCCAGAAATCAGAGTAGTGGAAATCCAGCATCACCGCCATTCCAGCTTGCTTAGCCCTGCCGATGGAAATTTTGACATCGTCGAGGTTACTGTATCCGGTCCAATCCGGGTTGTGCCATAAACGCAGGCGTACAAGGTTAGCCCCTTCTTGGGTAAAAAGTGTATAAGGATCAGTAGCAGCGCCGGACAGATCTGAGTAGACGGCCCCACAATCTTCCATTTCGTTTACATAGGAAAGATCCACACCTGTGTAGAAATCTTGCGCAAATACAGTCTTAAAAATAAGCTGCACAGCTACAAACAAGCCGATTCTAATACCCATCATTTTGATTTAATTCGCTGTTTCTGTCCATTTCATCTTGCGGTATCGGGTAGAGGACATGGAAAGCCTGAGCGTTTGTTATTCCCCTGTCTGCCGCTTGCTGAATATATTTGCCATGCCTCAGCAGATCGTCTCTTCTGTAGTTTTCAGCGTACAGCTCCCAGCTTCGTTCAGCTAAAATATAATCGCGCAATGATTCTTTGGTTGTAAAATCAGCCAGCTGAATACGCTTTGAGGGGTTATTACTGAAGGCCCGGTCTCTCAACTCATTTATCAGGTCAATCGATTCCTGATTTGGCCCGTTTTCTTCGTTGAGCGCTTCGGCCAGCGTAAGGTAAATTTCGCCAAGGCGGTGCAATACAATGTCGTTACCTGCCCAGGGCCCTACCCGATCAGGGTCAACTTCATATTTAATAATCATAGCACCATCTGATACGGTTTCCATGTTGCCGGTTGCACTTTCGTATCCTTTAATAAGTAAGGCCCTTCTCTGATCCTCCGGATCGAAGGTATCATAAAACTCATTGCGCGCCAGATGGCCGCCCCAACCTCCGGCATAAAAATCAGGTTCACCACTATGGGCAACCATAGTATTGCCAATACCAGGCTGTGCAATGCACGGAATAGTAAGGATTATTTCAGGATTGCTTTCATTATTTACACTGAAAATATCGGAATATTCGCTTGATAATGTGTAACCGAGCGCCATTACCGTTCTGGCCGCATCAATAGCCGCACTCCAGTTTTTTTGATTCAATTGAAACCTGGCTAATTGAGCGAATGCCGCCCCTTTTGTAAAACGGCCGTAATCAGAAGCTGTATAGCTTTCGGGCAAAAGAGATGCGGCCTCCGTAAAATCGTCAATTACAAATTGAGCTATTTCCGAGGGAGGAGCTTGTTTAGGCAAGTTGAGTGGATCGCTTTCCGGTTGCGTTATTTTTGGAATATTGCCAAAGATACTCAGCGCCGTACTGTAAAAAAGGGCGCGCCCAAACAACGCTTCGCCTTTCACACGATCCCGGATCTCTTCACTGAGGTTATCATTATCCTCGATGTTGGTAAGTACATTATTAGCAATAAAAATACCTTCAAACAAGTCTCCAAATACAGAGCCGAAGTTACCATAGCTTGAAGGTGTTAAGGTAAAATTTGTGAAAACGTTAAACCCTGACCAGCGCACTACCATTTCATCTGTTTGCACCTGCTGGTAGTTGAAGATGGTTGCCTCTCCGTACCCGAAACCACCCCAGCCCTCCTGCTGGCCCGAACCATCCGTTACCGAGCCATCTGCTCTCATTTTTGCATAAATGGCGTCCACTGCGGTCACCGCATCTTCGTCATTTTTGAAAAAATTATTGGAAGCTACATCCACAAAAACGTCTTCTTCCAAAGCATCTGAGCACTGAACAGAAAGTATGGTCACAGTCAGTAGACTAAAGACAAAACAGAGATTTGTTAATTTATGTATAATCTTCATTTTCTATACGGTTAAAAAGTAGCACTTATACCTAAAGTATAGGTCTTGGCATTGGGGTACTGCCGGAATTCATCTGTTTCCGGGTCAGTGCCCTCAAATGGCGTTAGGGTTATCAGGTTTTGGACGTCTGCATAAACTCTTAAGTTAGAGATCTTCTTGACGTTGTTAAAAGTGTAGCCCAGAGTAATATTTCTGAGGCGAACAAAAGAGGCGTCTTCTATGTACTCGCTATTGTCAGCAAAGCCCCCGAGTATACCATCAGCGCCGGGAACGGTTCCATTGGGATTATCCGTGGTCCAACGGTCCAGAACCGACTCTGATTTATTGAACCCTTCTGTTATGTCATCCACATCCTCCAGGTAAGCACGTGTAAAATTAAGTTTCTCCCTTCCCATAGACCCTTGAAAGAAGAAATTAAAATCAAAATTTTTGTAGCTAAAGGTATTGTTAAGGCCAAAGGTATAATCCGGATCAACATTGCCGAGAAGAATTCTATCCTCCGGCGTAATCACGCCATCTTCATTAGTATCCTGGTACCTGAATGTGCCGGGTTGGGCAACGGCAACCGCAGACTGGTCAGGGCTACTATCAATCTCTTCCTGACTTTGGAAAAGACCGATAACCTGATAGCCATATATCCCGCCTAAAGGCCCATTTTCTTCAGCAATTTGTTCCCCTTCAGGATAAAACCCGGCTCTGTCTCTCCACTCGTTTTCATTAAAACCTATGTTGAAAGAAGATACCCACTCAAATTCACCAACTATATTTCTTGAGGTCAACCCCAGCTCTATGCCTCTATTCCGGATACTCCCTGCGTTGAGCGTTACTACATCAAACCCCGCAGTACCGGGAAGCTGGAAGTCCAAAAGAACATCATCAGTAATTTTTTCATAGGCATCGATGGAGCCGTAAATCCGATTTCCCAATAGAGCAAAGTCTAAACCTACGTTGAATTGCGTTGTGGTTTCCCACTTTAAATCCGGGTTATCAGGGCGTAAAGCCGCAAGACCTTGAATGGGAGCTCCTCCTATGACGGTTCTGCGGGTTACGTTATACAACGACTGTGATCGTTTGTTGCCTATCTCCTGGTTACCAATTTGACCGTAACTGACTCTAAATTTCAATTCATCAATAAGGGATGAACTGAAAAAATTTTCATTGTGAATTTTCCATGCAAAGGCGCCGGAGGGAAAGTAGCCCCATTTATTACTAGACCCAAATTTCGTAGACCCATCAGCCCTAAAACTAAACGTTAGCAAGTACCGGTCGTTGAGCGAGTAGTTTACTCTGGCCAGATAGGACAAAAGACGCGACCGTTCCTTGAACGGTACAGTACCTATGGTATCTGCACTTGTGATTTCGGAAAAATCAGTGGTTTGATCGGCAAATCCGATAAAAAGGCTGGATGATCCTTCCGAATCAAACTGCTGAAAGGTAGACCCGGCTAAAAATGTTAAACTACTGTTGTTACTAAGCTCTTTCTGATAGGTAAGTGTGAGTTCAGCAAGTGTGCTCCAGCTGTCTGTTTCTCCGGCTTCTCCCTCTCCGTTTGCCTGAGCTCCTCGAATTACGGATAAAGGAATAAGAGCCTCACGTTCCGAGTTCGACTGGTCTCTTCCAAGGTTAAGCTTAGCTTTTAAGCCTGATGTGATTTCGTACTGGACAAAAGCCGTTCCAAGGATTCTATTGGTATTGATTCTATCCTCAATATCGAGCAGCGAGACCGGATTAGGAATTAACGTCCTCACCGGATGCGGCGTGAAACCGCCATTATCGTCTCTGACGCTGAGCAAAGGAGACCAATACCTTGTATTATCAAATAGGCCCCCGAATTCCGGTCCCCCTGAATCTGCTCCAAATGGCACCTGTTTATCATTAGTTCGAGAAAAAGTAACACTCAACCCAGCAGTTAATCTATTATGAGTGTAATCCAGGTTAGCTCTGCCGCTGAGGCGCTCCAGTTCAGATATGTCTGCAATTCCTCTGTGCTGGTAGTAATTTGCAGAAAAGTAGTATTTCAAATTCTTGAAACCTCCGCTTCCGCCAATCTGCTGTTGATGGATGGTTCCTGTCCTTGTTATTTCATCGATCCAATTTGTGCCGTCTCCGGCAGTATTAATCTCTGCAGGAGAATAAATAGGGTCTTCTCCGGGATTCCTTGATAGGAATACTTCGTTTGAGACCGTTGCAAACTCTTCTGCATTTAACATATCATATTCACGGTCCAGCCGCTGTAAGCTAAAAGAGGAGCTGTAATCCAACGTTAACTTTTGTGAGTTGCCGCGTTTAGTGGTGATAAGCACCACGCCGTTAGCGCCTCTTGCCCCGTAGATAGCTGTGGCAGACGCATCTTTTAATACCTCTATGGAAGTAATGTCTTGCGGATTTATTCCGTTCAAAGGGTTTCTAGGTGGTGATGAGCGATGGCGGGAAGACGAACCCGGTTGAACATTATCGCTGGTTACCGGAAACCCATCTATAACATAAAGCGGCCCGTTTGCACCAAGGACAGAAGAAGCGCCTCGGATTTTTACATCAAAACCACCTCCCGGTTGGGCGCTGACCTGGGTTAGTACCACACCCGGAGCCGTGTTTTGTAAAAGGTTGCTCACAGATGCCACCGGACCGGGGTTCATGTCTGCTTCCCTGATCGAAGCTACAGAGCCTGTAATATCACTTTTTCGCTGCGTTCCGTAACCTACTACTACTATCTCATCGAGCGTGGAAATATCAGCTTCCAGCGTAATGGGAATAAAATCGGCGCTGGTAAGTTTAAATTCCTGAGTGGCATAGCCCACAAATGATACGATAATGGTCTGCCCCTGATCTGCCTCAATTTCAAAATTACCCTGATAATCCGTCACCGTTCCCAAGCCGGTTTCTTTCAATAAAATAGTGGCGCCCGGCAAGCCATCGGGCTCATCAGAGGCCTTTACATTTCCTTTTACCAGCATTTGGGCAGGCAGACAGTATGGAAGAGAGACACAGCATAGAGTGCAGGCTAATATCAGTTGCTTTTGTATTCTTCTAAAAAAAATATTTTCGTTTTGAAATGAATTGGTATTGCGCTCTTTCATATTAAAAAACATTCATCACCAAAAACATAAAGAATACAAAAAGTACGATTAATCCAATGGCGGATATTATTACCTTGAAATTTATTGCTTTAGATGGTTCTTTCTTGTTCATAGTGTAAACTTCAGCGTTTAGTAGCACGGACAGCGTCTGAAGATTCATTTAGTAAGTGGGGTAAATTCGTTCGGTTCGACTGAAATATGGACTCAACGAAGCTAATCCACTATTTCGATCACTAAGTACTGCTAAGCGATGGATTTCGCATATTCGGAAGGTGTCATTCCATATTTTTTCTTAAATACCTGGCTAAAGTATTTCCTATCAGAAAATCCTACGCTGTAGCATGTTTCTGAAACGGACTGCCTGTAGGAAGTAAGAAGCTTAGCCGCTTGGGAAAGACGATAATCCCTGATGAATTCCACAATGGTAAATCCCGTCAGTGCTTTTAGTTTTTTGTAAACTACCGAATGGCTCATCCCTAGCTCAGCTGAAACCAGCTTCGTGTCCAGTTCCGAACTGTCTAAAAACTTGTCTATCACCAGGGTGAAATCAATTAAGAACTGCTCATCAGGCGTATTCATATCTACCACCTTTGGTCGAGTCAAATATTCAGTTTTTAGCTTTTCCCTAAGCACCTGCCTGCTTCGCAGGATATTACGCACCCTTGTTCTTAACATAGAAGCGTTGAAAGGTTTGGTCACGTATTCATCCGCACCGGATTCATACCCCTCTTTCATAAAAATCAGACCTGTTCGG
>JBCDHA010000200.1:0-6775 GCA_038750705.1 Bacteroidota bacterium | reverse complement strand
TCAGGACCATATCCCCAGGTTTGATAATGATCATTCACAAAATCGATATAATAAATGCTCTTATTGACAAGATCGGCGTACACATACAGTTCGTCAAGTAGTCCGATTATATAGGTGTCGGTCTTTTTTCTTAATTCACAAATAGCGAAGCCTTCAAAAATGCTTTTTGCCCACTTTAATTCGTTTTCATCAAATTGAATCAGCAAATCTTGCCGGTAGCCTTCACCGTAAGTATTACAACCACCACCTTGTTTACAGTTGTAGGCATTCGTATAGTGGCTTTTAATGGAGCCCTGACCGTAGCTATAACAAGAAATAAAAAACAAAAGAATAGAAGTGTGGAGCCTCATATATTTAGCATGGATTTTTTATCCCAAACGACAGCTTTGTACTGATATCTATATCTCTCTAGAACATTGCTTTTAAAATTAACAAACACAGAGCGAATTAGAAGTTTTAAGATGATTAGAAGCTTAATCTCATTCATACGCTATCGGTGCCGCCAGGCAGCTTGCCGGGATGTCAAAGGCGTCTACCAACGGGACAGCTTCTTGTCTGATTTCCCAGCATAGGGTATTCACCATTCTTCTGGTGGCCTTGGTCTTGCTTCCATCCATATAGCCCTGCTCCAGGTACCATCCTTTATTTTTTTCAATTAGATGTAGTGCAAATAGATCACAGAGCTTTTTAAGAATAGTTTTAAGTTCCTGGTTCTCCGTCCGGTCCACTTGTTGAATGAACTGCTCTAGTACAATGCGTTCGGTATAAGCCATACCTACATTAAGCATATGATACTGACACTCGTTAAACGCATCAAAAGAATCCATGCCAGAATCCAGTTTATGCTTAAATCGCTTAGCCGCAGAAGTTAAAACGCTTCTTTCACGATACGTAAAAGCGCTTAAATGAAACTCTGGATCTAATAAATGCTCCTCATCCGTTCTTCTGACCGTGATAGGATTCATTTCTACAATCACCGTTTTAGCCTGGTTGGTGATATAGTTTAGAATTCCAAAGAAATCAGCTTCGTGGAATTCCTGTTTAAACTCGGTAAGCCTGCTCTTGGCCACCAACTGCATTAACACCGTGTTATCACCTTCGAAGGTCGTGTAGACCTCAGTATCATTTTTAAGTGCACCAATACGGTTTTCGGCTAAAAAGCCATTGCCCCCACAAGCTTCCCGACAGGTTTGAAGTGTGGCAGTGGTGTTCCAGGTAGAGTATGCTTTTAATCCGGCGGCCAGTGCTTCTATTTCCTGCATTTCCTCGTCTTTCCGGTGAAGGAATCGATCCGTCAGGTAGCCTAAAGCGAAATGTAATGCGTATGCATTTGCCAGCAAGGGAATCAGTCGTCTTTGATGCGATCGGTAATTCAATATGGGCACTTCCGGGCCGTTTTTGGGGCCGAACTGTCTTCTCTGATTACCATATTTTATAGCTATGGCCAATCCCGATTTAGCGGCACTTAACGCCGATCTGGGAATACCAATTCGACCACCCACTAACGTACCCAGCATGGTAAAGAATCTGCGGCCGTCACTGGCAATTGAACTTTCAAATTCACCGGAGTCGTTAACCCAGGCGAAGCGGTCTAACATATTCTCCTTCGGAATTTTTATCCGGTCGAACCAGATGCGGCCATTATCCACCCCATTCAACCCCATTTTTAATCCACAATCCTCGATTTTAATGCCGGGAAGTGTGTTGCCCTCCTTATCCCGTAAAGGAACCAAGAAGGCGTTCACACCGAAATCCGTACCGTCAATGATCATCTTGGCAAATACGGTAGCCATTTGAGCATGACAGGCTGCATTTCCGATGTAGTCTTTTCTTGCCAGGTGGTTTGGAGTGTGGATAATAAAACCATCCTCAACTTTATTATAGGTAGCCGTAGTTTCAATATCCCTCACGTTGGAGCCGTGACCACTTTCGGTCATGGCGAAGGAACCGGGCAGCTCTAACGTACCTATTTGCGGTAAATATTTTTTGTGGTGCTTGTCAGTGCCCAGGAACATAATACTCATCCCAAAAAGTCCGAATTGAACACCATATTTGATCACCATACTCAGGTCGTGATAGCTGAGTGTTTCCATGATCATAAAGTACCCGGCCATGTCATCGGAACCCCCCAATTCTTTAGGATACGCTTGGGCGCCAAAGCCTTGTTCGGCCAGCAGTTTACACCATAACAAGACCTGCTCTCGGTATTTGGAATGGTCTTCACCTTCGAAATACTTAAATTCAGGATCGGTGAGGATGGTTTTTACCCGTTGGATCAGGGCTTTATGTTCCCCATCCAGCAGGTCAGTCATTTCTTGCCGGTCGAAAGTGGTATGTGTGCCTAAATTACGGGTCAAGGTATTATCGTCATTATCCAATAAAAATCGATTGGCTTCGTTGCCAATTACCCCTAACGCCTGCTCAATTTTATGGAGTGACTCCTTGACTTTTAGTCGTGTTTCTGTGTTTGCTGAATACCCATTGAATTCTGCCAGTTGAATTCCCATAGCCACGAGGTCGTGTTTATCGTCATCAGAAAGTTGGGGTTCTACCTCTTTTAGCTTCGCTAACCAACTTTTAAGCTGTTGGGTGCTGGGAGGCTTTTTAGGGTCAAGACGATTTTTAATCCATTTCTTTTCTTCATCGGTAAGCCATTGCGTCTCACTGAAGAGGTCATTCACATAGCTTATTTCACTAGGTGTTAACACGGCATCTGACCAGGCTACATGCAATAATGGTAGTAGTGCGTATAACTTTGGATTACTATTTATTATTTCTGAATCGATCATATAAATCAAATTGAAGTGAGTTAAGGAAATAGCTTTTTCATAAACCTATTTACCATAATGAACAGCAAAACCATGGGTTATGATTAGATAAGTGAATAAAATTTCAGCAATGCTATTAAAAGCGATCAATCGGAATGGTTACAGACCACATAATCACCCCAGTCCGCTATTGCCTGAAGTATTGGAACAAGGGTAGTACCGAATTCAGTCAATGAATACTCCACTTTTAAAGGAGGTTTACTGGTATACACTTTCCGATCGATTACGCCATCTTCTTCTAGTTGTTTGAGTTGCAGACTTAACGTGCGCTCCGTAACACTACTCATTTTTTTTCGAAGCTCATTATACCTCAAGGGACCTTCTATGAGCCAGTACAAAATCACTGTCTTCCACTTTCCACCAATGATTCCCATGGTCACACTAGTACAACATGGATATTTTTTTCCTCGTACGATATGCATATGGCAAAATTTTAAACTATCCTTTTTGACCGTTATTGCAAGGATAAATAACTATTAATAGTATTGCAACTATAATTATTATAGTATTAAACTTTACCCAAAGCATGAAAGCAATCCTACTGGAAAAACCTGGAAAAGTTGATAACTTGTCCTATCGGGAAATTGAAGAACCTAAGCCGCGAAATAAGGAGGTTTTGGTTAAAACGAGGGCGATTAGTGTAAACCCTGTTGACTTCAAAGTAAGAGGAGCAGAAGAGGTACTTAATATGATCTACGGAGAAGACAGGCCGGCTATACTGGGCTGGGATATTTCAGGAACCGTGGTTGAAAAGGGTAAGGAAGTAACCGATTTTGAAGTAGGTGACCCGGTATTTGGTATGGTCAATTTCTTAGGACAAGGAAAAGCTTACGCTGAATATGTAGCTGCCCCCTCAGCACATCTTGCCAAAATCCCAAAAGATATATCCTATCAGACGGCCGCTGTGAGTACACTGGCGGCACTCACTGCATTTCAAGTGCTGAGAGGAAAAGTGAAAGAGGCTGACAGAGTAGTAATACATGCGGGATCCGGTGGTGTCGGACATTTTGCTATACAAATTGCTAAATCAATGGGAGCTCACGTTATTACTACGAGCTCTGCAAAAAACAAAGATTTCGTTTTATCAATAGGCGCCGACGAGCATATTGACTATCGGGCACAAGCTTTCGAAGAAGTAGTTGATGACGTCGATTTTGTTTTTGATATGTTCAACGGGGATATCTTAAAAAAATCTGTTCAAGTTATTAGAAACGGAGGTACAGTGGTCTCTATCCCGACTCCTGATTTCTCAGATGATGTTCAGCATCTAGCCAAAGAGAAAAATGTGAATCTACAATTTCACATGGTTCAATCTAATGGAGCAGATATGCTGGCCATTGCAAAACTGTTGGAAAGTGGAGCCATCAAACCTCATATCTCACAGATTTTTCCATTTGAAGAGATGAGGAAAGCACATGAACACCTTGAAAGCGGTCGGGCTGTAGGTAAGCTAGTGGTAACGGTATGATAGTCGTAACGAATGAAAGTGTTTGAGCAAATCAATCGGGGCTACAACAACACCTTCAAACCGGGTGAACTTACCCTGGGAGTTGTAATTCCTGTGGAGAATTATGACCAAGGGCCGATTCCTACGATGGAGAATCACGTAAAGCGAGTTAAAATGATCGATGAATTAGGGTTCAAGGCCTTATGGGTACGGGATATCCCCATTAATATCCCGTCGTTTGGAGATGCCGGACAAACCTTCGATCCGTTTACGTATTTGGCATTTTTAGCGGGTCAAACCACTAAGATAGCACTCGGTATTTCCAGTATTGCCTTACCACTTCACCATCCCTTGACCATTGCTAAGTCGGCTAGCTCCATTGACGTACTTTCAGAGGGTAGGATGATTTTAGGAGTTGCTTCTGGTGACCGCCCTCAAGAGTATCCAGCTATGAATATCGATTTTGAAAATCGCGGGCAGCTCTTCCGTGATGCATTCGACTACATGCGAAATGCGCAGGAGTCTTTTCCCCGGTTTACCTCACAGCACTACGGCGGGTTAAACGGACAGATGGACGTATTGCCCAAGCCTACAGCACACAAAATTCCTCTCCTGATCACCGGAAGCAGCCGGCAATCACTGAAATGGAATGCGAAAAACGGTGACGGTTGGATGAGTTACCCGCGCAACCTGTATGAACAGAAGCAGGTGATTAGTCAGTACCGGGCACTAGTGGAACAGTACGGCAATTTTGATCAACCTTTCATGCAGCCCTTGTATATCGACTTGATGGAAGATAACCATTTCAAGCCGCAGCCGATACACCTTGGATTCCGTATTGGAATAGAATATCTCAACGATTATGTCTTAAAACTTAAGGAAATTGGAGTCAATCACTTGGCTTTCAACCTACGATTTAACAAGGCTAATATGGAAGAGACGTTACATCGATTGAATGAAGAAGTAATACCCCATTTTCATAACGACTACCGAGAAGCATTTACATCATGACGAAAAAAATAGTAATTACCGGAAGTACAGATGGGATAGGAAAGCTCACAGCTTTTCAATTTGTGAAGGCGGGACACCATGTTTGTATTCATGGTCGAAGTGCCGAAAAGGTTCATAAGGTGATTTCCGAGATCAAAAGCGAGTTTGCCATGGAAGCCTCTGGTGTCGTCGGTGATCTCTCCAGGTTTGGATCGCTAAAAAAACTGGCTGAAGATATTTCTTCCAACCTTCCCGTTATTGATGTTCTGATTAATAACGCGGGGGTATTCCACAGTCCGAAGGTTCAGAACGAAGAGGGCTTGGATTTACGATTTATGGTTAATTACCTGGCTCCTTACTATTTGACCCAGGAATTGAAGCCGTTGCTTGAAAAAAGCGAAAAACCTCGGGTACTCAACCTGAGTTCAGCCGCCCAGTCTCCTATTTCGCTGGAGATTTTGTCCGGAGAACGCCAGGGTGCTGTACAAGAAACATACGCTCAAAGTAAGCTTGCCTTGACGATGTGGTCTTTCGAATTTGCCAGGCTTAACCCTCAAATTGTGACCATTGCCGTAAATCCCGGATCCCTCTTAAATACAAAGATGGTTCAAGAGGCCTACGGGCAATATTGGTCTTCAGCAGATAAAGGAGCTGACGTTCTTTTCGATTTAGCCGTAAATGAGGTATATGAAAACAACTCAGGGAGATACTTTGATAATGACCAGGAAGTGTTTGCTAAAGCTCATCCAGAGGCTTACAGTATATCAAAAACAGACGCGTTGATCAGTATGACTGAAAAAATTCTTAAACAGAAGTTGTAGCCATTGTATAACCGCTCCATTTTTACGTTTGCTTTTTAATAGTCGTATGGCTATCTCCTAGTTAGTTTCTTTATTCTAAGAGTAGCATCAAACTCACATAGCATTGACCTTAAAAGAGAAGTATTTTAATCAAGCTGGTAAGCTGGAAAAGGTTTACCCCAACCTCAAATTTCGGAACCATTGCTACTGGCGTATAGCATTGGATAATACGCTTGCCGCGAAATGGGATACGGTCATTGAGCGACCGGCCTATGCGAATTTGACGGAGCAACAGCTGACCCAGGTGGTAGGGCTACTTGAAGCCTATGAAAACGACGAGCGGCTACTTCATGTGCATAATCAAAATTCCATAGCGCTGAGGAAGAATTTTCTTAGATAAAGGTTCCTACTTTTTCGCAGGTTTAAGATCGAAGTCTTTAAACATAGGCGCCCTGCCAATCTTGGAACAGATCGGACATTCGTACGGATTATGACCACGAGCCGGACAGTATTGACGACCAAAGAAAATAATTTGCAGGTGCAGCCGGTTCCATAGGTTCTTATCAAATAGTCGTTTACAATCCCGCTCCGTTTGTACAACGCTTTTACCGTTGGATAGTCCCCAACGGTAGATGAGCCTATGAATATGAGTGTCCACCGGAAACGAAGGCACTCCGAAAGCTTGCGACATGACCACTGAGGCTGTTTTA
>JBCDHA010000199.1:0-6805 GCA_038750705.1 Bacteroidota bacterium | reverse complement strand
TGCCGGTAGTATCGTCATAGCAACACCATCGGCGGTAGGATCTTCGTGGATAAAGAAATTTGGGAACGTTTCTATTGGTGCGGCTTCCGGGTGGATGAATCTCAGGGGTGCCAGACGAAGGAGGAGTGTGGACAGAGGCTTTGTTCTTTCTGATCATGCAGATTGGGACGGTTTAAATAAAGCCATAGAAGAAAGCGAGGCTGAACGCGTTTTTGTAACTCATGGCTATACCAATATTTTCTCAAAGTGGCTCAATGAAAAAGGGCTGGATGCCGCCGTAGTGGAAACTCAGTTTGAAGGCGAGCTTATGGAGATTGGCGAAGGAACAACAAAGGAAGAAGAGTGAGAGAATTTGCTGAACTATTCAGACGATTAGACCAAACCACGAAGACTTTAGTAAAAGTTGAGGCCTTAGCAGACTACTTTTCTAAAGTAAATGACCACGACAAACTGTGGACCATTGCCATTCTTTCCCATAGAAGACCGAAGAGGCCTGTGAACAGTACGCTGATTAAGCAATGGGCTGCCGAGTATGGTAAAGTACCGTACTGGCTTTTCGAAGAATCCTATCACGTGGTGGGAGATTTGGCAGAGACCATTGCGTTGGTTTTACCGGAGCAAACGGCGAATAACGAGCATGGTTTGGCCTGGTGGATTGATTTCATTAAGTCCCTCACCACCCGTGAAGAGCTTGAAAAGAAGGAACTCATGCATTGGGCGTGGTCATCGTTAAATGCCTCTGAGCGATTCGTTTTTAACAAACTACTAACGGGAGGCTTTAGAATGGGAGTTTCCCAAAAGCTAATGACGCGCGCACTTTCAAAATATACAGGGAAAGACGAGAATGTGCTTGCTCACAAACTCATGGGAAATTGGAGTCCTGACAATACTACTTTCAATGAACTATTGCTTTCTGATAAAGACGGGGAAGATAATTCAAAACCTTATCCATTCTATTTGGCATATGCGTTGGAGGATGACATAACGGCTTTAGGCTCACCAAAAGACTGGATAGCTGAGCGAAAGTGGGACGGCATCCGCGGGCAGATTATTGTGAGAAACGGTGAGATCTTCGTCTGGTCACGGGGTGAGGAGCTGGTAACGGATAAGTACCCCGAGTACCATTGTCTAAAGGAAGAGCTTACTCACGGCACAGTCGTTGATGGGGAGATATTACCTTTTAAAGATGGTCTGGTACAGTCATTCAGTGATCTCCAGACGAGGATAGGTAGAAAAAACCTCACAAAAAAAATTCTGGAGAATACACCGGTGATTTTTCGTGCTTATGATCTTTTGGAAGATGGTGGTTTGGACTTACGGTCAACGGCTTTTGAAGAGCGTAGAAAAAGGTTAGTTGAAGTTATTAGATATGCTAATAATACATCTCTACAACTTTCTGAGGAAGTTATATTCAAAAATTGGGATGAGCTTATTGAGCAAAGGGAATTATCCAGGCAGTATCGAAGTGAAGGCCTGATGTTGAAAAAGCGCACTTCAGAATACCGCAGCGGAAGGAAGAAAGGCGATTGGTGGAAATGGAAAATAGAGCCATTAACCATTGATGCTGTTATGATCTATGCAATGCGCGGTCATGGTCGCAGGGCAAATCTATACACCGATTATACTTTTGCCGTTTGGGATGGTGATCAACTGGTGCCTTTTACTAAAGCATACTCCGGACTAACAGACGCTGAGATCAGGGAAGTGGACCGGTTTGTTAAAAAGAATACTATTGACCGATTTGGGCCTGTCAGGAGTGTTACCCCGGAACTGGTATTCGAGATCGCTTTTGAGGGCATTAATAAATCCACACGGCATAAATCTGGGATAGCCTTACGATTTCCCCGCATTAAAAGATGGCGAAAAGATAAGCCAAAAGAAGAAGCGAATACCATTAAAGACTTACTGTCTTTGCTGAAAAAGTATGGTTAGTGATTTTCGTTTTATCGACTCTTGAGTTTAGGGTTAGAAGTTTACAGTTTTGAGTTTTTTAGTTTCCGGTTATACTTGAATTTACACAATGGCTAACATAGAAAAATTTGAAGATATACAAGCATGGCAAAAAGCTAGAGAACTTGCGCACGTCATTTATAAATTGTGTGAAAAAACTTCGTTAAAGAAGGATTATAGGCTCAAGGATCAGATATTGGGAAGTAGCGGATCAGTAATGGATAATATAGCTGAAGGATTTGACAGGGGAGGAAATAAAGAATTTGTTCACTTTCTTACAATATCTAAAGCCTCTGCGGGGGAAGTAAAATCACAACTTTACAGAGCATTAGACAGAAAACATATTGACCGGTCAACATTCGAGACCATTTATGCCCAGGCAGATGAAATATGTAAAATGTTGGCAGGCTTAATTGTGTATTTGAATAAGTCAGATTTAAAAGGTATCAAATATAAAGACCGGAGAAACTGATAACTATAAACAAAGAACTCTGAACTCAATAAAAAATGGAATACAGCAGACTAGGAAAATCAGGATTACAGGTAAGCCGACTGTCATTCGGCTCATGGCTGACTTTTGGAAAGCAGATAGGAGACACTACTGCTGAAGATTTAATGAAGATAGCCTATGATGGAGGAATCAACTTCTTTGATAACGCCGAGGCCTATGCAGGCGGTAAGTCAGAAGAAGTGATGGGTGAAGTGCTCAAGAAAATGGAATGGCGCAGAGATAGCTATATTGTGTCAAGTAAAGTTTTCTTTGGTGCGGATGGTGGGAAGGGAGGTTTGATGCCTACTCAAAAAGGCCTGAATAGAAAACATGTGGTAGAGGCATGCCATCAAGCGCTAAAAAGATTGCAAGTGGATTATCTTGATTTGTACTTCTGCCATAGGCCTGATAAGCATACACCCATAGAAGAAACAGTTTGGTCTATGCATAATTTGATCCAGCAGGGGTTAGTGCTTTATTGGGGTACTTCCGAGTGGAGTGCCCAGGAGATTATGGAGGCGCATCGAGTGGCCGATCAATATAACCTCATCGGGCCTACGATGGAACAACCACAATATAACATGTTAGTACGCGATAAGGTAGAGGTAGAATACAGCCAAATATATAAAACAGTGGGACTGGGTACCACTATTTGGTCGCCTCTGGCCTCCGGTATATTATCAGGGAAATACAATGATGGCTTTCCCGAAGGAACACGTCTGGGCATAGAAGGCATGGAGTGGCTAAAGGACAGGACACTTGTAGAGGAAAATTTAAATCGAGTTAAAAAAGTAAGTGAACTTGCCGGTGAACTAGGAGTAAGTATGCCGCTTTTGGCTATAGCGTGGTGTTTAAAAAATGAGAATGTGAGTACGGTAATTCTTGGTGCTTCTAAAACAGGTCAATTAGCTGAAAATTTAAAGGCATTTGATGTACTACCTCAGCTTACAAATGAAGTAATGGATACCATTGATACTCTGCTTGAAAATAAGCCTGAACACCCGCCGTTTTAATTTGAAAATAATCAATTAATGTTTAAACATCTATTTAAAAATTCCGTTAGAATGATCAAACGTTTTAAACCCTAAAGATTGATATTATGAGCTACTTAGAAAAAGAAACAGAGTTGCTAACCATGGTGAACACAGGCCAGCTAATGGATGCTTTTGAAAAATTTTATGCCGAAGATGTGGTAATGGTGGAGGCCACAGGTGACAAAGTTGAAGGCAAGGGTGCTGCCAGGGAGCACGAAATAGAATTCCTGGGCAAGGTAGAGGCTTTTCATGGCGCTGGTGTAACTAAAATAACTTCCAATGAAGAAGAAGCCACAACGATGGCTGAGGTATGGATGGAAGTAACATTTAAAGGAATGGACGCTCCTATTAAGATGGAACAAGTAACTGTTAAACAGTGGGAGGGTGATCAAGTGAAACACGAGCGTTTTTATTATAACGCCTAAATTTTTTGTGCTTAACTGAACATCCGAAGTTTTTAAAAGTTTGGATGTTCAAGTTTTAGTTTAAAAGTCTTTTATCTTATTCTATTCCCTGACCAAAACTCAGGATATACCCGTCAGGGTCTCTGATATCAAAGTCGCGCATGTGATAGTCTCTATCTCCAATAGGATTAATGATCTCCACTCCCTTTTCTTTTAGCCGTTCGTAAACTTCATCCACATCATAGGTAAAGATCATCATGGCCACATGGTTTTTTGAAGGTCTTCTATCATCTTCTCGTTTAACAAAATGTATGCTCACATTCTCACCAAGTTTGGTAACTACATACGTGGGGGGATTTTCCCATTGAAAAGTGATTTGAAAACCCAATTTATCTTCATAGTACCGAGCAGAAGCCAAGGGGTTTTCTACCGGGAAAATGGTGGCCGAGTGTGATATAAATTCTTTCATTATTGTAGGTTCAGATAGCTTTTAGCATCAAAAGAAAGCTTTTTTAGAATCGGACTCTTTTCATTTATCACTCGCCAAAAGGGAGTAATCCTATCAATGGAGGTACCTGCCTCATGCTCTTCATGTCCTTTTTCAATTACAATACGTAAAAATATACCTGTTGTTAACGGGCACATATTATCTGCATTAAAATCAAGAGCCAGATCTTTTCTCATCGTCTTGAGATCGACCTTTTTTCCTTCTGGAATTTGCCTTATGTAATTATCTATAACCTTAGGTGTGGCAATCAACATCTGATCGCCGGTTACCATATCTGAAAAGTCTTTTTCCAGCGTTTTTACAACGGCGTCTTTCCTGTTGTTATATTTTTCCGTCCAGCTTTTTGTCATGTTACCAGGCTCTAGTCGTCAGACCACTAAAAGTGGTCTGACGACTTTTTGAATTTAGGCTTTATCGCTTAAAAATATATCTTGTAATAAAAATACCTTTGCCATCAGCAGTGCCGCCATCACCTTCTACAGCGCTTGTTATGAATGCCAGTTCCCATCCTGCTTCCGTCATTTGATCCAACTTTGATGAAATCAGAGCGTCATTAGAGGCTATATTTTGAAAGTTGATACCTGTGATACTATAAAAGTTAAGCATCTTGGTTTCTTCCAAATTGTCTACCTTGATACTTTTTCTTTTTACCTGACCTTGCCCCGTATCGGTTCCGGCTTTCCGTTCAGTTGTGAATTGTTCTACATCAAGATCAGTTTTATTGCTGATCATTCTGGATCGTCCTAACCCGCCCGGCACGATTGACTCAACCGTTGTAATTACTGCGTATTGTTGTGCTTCAGCTCCAAAAGCTCCGGCTAGTCCTAATAGTGTTAAAATGATTATCTTTTTCATCATTTGAGTTGTTAAAGTTTAAATTCTAAATGAGTACAAATTGAGAGTACAATTACCCTACCAGTTATGAAAAATTCTTTTATTTCGGCCTCGTAACATATCGATGAACCAGAAACAAGGATAAGCATTTACCTGTTTGAACGTTAGTTATTGGAAAAAATTAATGAATACAATGAGTACTATTATCAAGGGCTGCAGCCACGCCTGGCCAAAGTTGGACTATAAAGATTGGAAAGATACGCTTAATACCATCCATCTGTGGACGCAAATCGTTGGAAAAATTAGACTAAAGGCAATGCCATGGCAGAATCATTCGTGGCACACCACACTGTATATAACGGCAAGGGGTTTTAGTACCGGAAGCATGCCTTATAAAGATGGCATTCTCGAAATTGAGTTTGATTTTGAAAATCATGAGTTGATTATTTTTTCTACGTTCAATTCAAACGCGATTATTAAACTGCATGCTATGACGGTGGCTGATTTCTACAAAAAACTATTTAGCGAACTACAGAAATTAGACATAGATATTGACATATACGCTGCGCCAAATGAAATTGAAGAAGCTATTCCGTTTGAGGAAAACGAAGTCAACAAATCGTATGATAAAAAAGCAGTTGTTGATTTCTGGCAAGCCGCTGTAAGCATACACAATGTGTTCTTGAAATTTAGAAGTGACTTTGTTGGTAAATGTAGCCCGGTTCACTTCTTTTGGGGAGCCTTTGATATAGCTGTGACACGATTCTCAGGGCGAAAAGCTCCACTACACCAGGGGGGTATGCCCAATATGCCATTAGAGGTCATGCAAGAGGCATATTCACAAGAGGTTAGCAGTGCCGGGTTTTGGCCGGGAAGTGAAACCTCGCCGGTTCCGGTATTTTACTCCTATTGCTATCCAACTCCTGCTGATTTTTCTGAGCAAAAAATACAACCCGCTGAGGCTTTTTGGAGTCAAGAGATGGGCGAATACTTTCTGAAATATGATGATGTGCGTAAAGCAACTGATCCGGAAGCCATGTTGCTGTCCTTCCTTCGGACTACTTATGACGCGGCAGCTAATACGGGTAGATGGAATCGGGAAAATTTAGAAATCAAGAATAATTGAGATCATAAATTATGGATGGAATTACCGGCGTCAGAGAAAAGATGTTTTGATTTGGAATCACTCGCTGAAAACACCCTTTTTTCTTGTTCAGAAAATTTAGTCGGACACCGGTAGATGGAAATCACCAATAACCAGCGTAACCAAAAATTTGAAGTATTGGCAGGCGACTATTTGGCGGAATTGGTCTACAGAATGAGGGTGGGTAAAATGTATTTAATGCATACCTGGGTTCCACCAGAACTTGAGGGACAGGAAATTGCCTCTGCGTTAGCAGATTTGCTTTGAACTATGCTAAAAACAATGGCACAGAGGTAGTGGTGTATTGCCCATTTGTAAAGGCCTACATTCAAAAACACCCTGAATGGCAATGAAAATAAACCAGCCTACTTCACTTTACACATTATCTCTATCTTAGAATAATGGATAGAGAAGATCTTCAGAAGGGGATTGGCTGGTTCG
>JBCDHA010000198.1:0-6808 GCA_038750705.1 Bacteroidota bacterium | reverse complement strand
TTGCCAAAACCATTTTAGCAATCCGCTCCACATATTCCACCGCGTGATCAAAATCCGCTTCATGAGAGTAATCACAAAGTGAAAATCCAATGGCCGGTGTTCCTTCTAATGCAGCCTCAATAGCTGCAGACATTGTACCGCTGTAAAGTACGCTGATAGAAGTATTGGCGCCATGGTTAATACCACTCACCACCAGGTCCGGTTGACGGTCTTTTAAAACGAAGTGCTTGGCTATTTTAACACAATCTGCAGGAGTACCTGAGCACTCATAAGCAGGTATGTCACCAAAAATTTCATTCTCCTCCAATCTTAGTGTGTTACCAATGGTAATGGCATGGCCCATACCACTTTGCGGCCCGTCCGGCGCCACTACAATTACGTCACCCAACCTCTTCATGATTTCTACAAGCACACGAATTCCTTTTGACGTGATTCCATCGTCATTTGAAATTAAGATCAGGGGTTTACTCATCAGTTAGATCGGGTTTCAGGTTTTTCAAAAAGAGAATTGTAATAAGAAACAGCCTTGACAAGATCAGAACGCATATCGGTTTTAATGCGGTTTACTTTTAAGAATTTTTTCATCTGCGATGACTTTTTCTTCATCTTCCATAAAAGGTCTTTTTTGTTACCACTGAACTCTTCAATATGTCCGTCGGGCCATAGAAAATAATGGGTGAAAACAAGAACTAACCGGCTATACGTACCACTAACCGCATACGGATAGCTGGTGACCTGATATTCTACTTTCTCCCGATTTAATAACGTTAACTCCTTACCTTGGAAAACCAGTTCAAAAATTATAGGAGCTTTGTAGTTGGCACGTACATTATAAGGTAACACATAAAACTGACGGTATTGATTGGCGATCTTATCAAAGATCTCAAAAAAGGCCAGGCTTCTTGGCGTTACAGTAGTGATAGTACCTTCATTATTATACCGGTGCTGTACAATGTCCTTATCCATATCGTATTTTATCCAACCAAAAAGTGTATCGCCTTCTAAAAGAACGGCTTTCCCCTCATGCCAAACCTCATTTGGAAAATTTTGAGCATACAGCGCTACCGGCAGAGTAAATAATATGGTGATTAAAAATCTCAATTAATGATCCTCTTTTAATATCTGATGGCCCATTTTATCTCTTTTTGTTGTCAGATATTTTTCATTATGCTCGTTCGGAGCTATCTCTATGGGTACAGTATCTACAATTTCCAGACCATAACCGATTAGTCCCACTCGTTTCTTCGGGTTATTGGATATCAGCCTAATCTTGCGCACACCCAAATCACGAAGTATCTGAGCGCCAACACCATAATCCCGCTGGTCCATGTCAAAACCTAATTTCAAATTAGCCTCTACCGTATCTAATCCATCTTCCTGAAGTTTGTACGCCTTGAGTTTATTTATCAAACCAATTCCACGGCCTTCCTGATTCATGTAGAGCACAACGCCCTTTCCCTCCTCTTCTACCATTTCCATTGCATTGCGCAACTGGCCGCCACAATCGCAGCGGCATGAACCAAAAATATCTCCTGTAACGCAGGAGGAATGCACTCTTACTAATATAGGTTCATCTTTATTCCAGGTTCCTTTTACCAAGGCAAGATGATTATCGCCCGTACTTTTTTGTTCATAAGCCGTTAACTTAAAATTTCCATATTCCGTAGGCATATCTACCGTTTCTACCCTCCGTTCTATCAGGCTCTCCTGCTCTATGCGGTACTGGATCAAGTCTTCAATAGAAACCAGCTTCAAATCGAACTTTTCAGCTACTTTAACCAGGTCAGGCAGTCGCGCCATTGATCCATCCTCGTTCATAATTTCTACTAACACCCCGGCAGGTCTGAAACCGGCCAGTTTGGCAAAATCAATGGCGGCCTCAGTATGACCTGCCCTTCTGAGTACACCCCCTGCCTTGGCCTTTAAAGGAAAAATATGACCCGGTTTACCAAGTTCTTCAGGGTTGGTTTTAGGGTCCGCAAGCGCCCTAATCGTTTTAAAACGATCTTGAGCGGAAATACCGGTTGTACATCCATGACCAATCAAGTCAACTGACACGGTAAATGGTGTTTCAAAAGCGGCTGTATTCCTGCCCACCATTAACTCCAGGCCCAGTTCTTCACATCGCGTCTCCACAAGAGGAACACATATCAAACCCCTGCCATGGGTAGCCATGAAATTGACAATTTCAGGAGTAATACACTCTGCAGCACAGATAAAGTCACCTTCATTTTCTCTGTCCTGATCATCCACTACAATAACTACTTTGCCCTTCTTGATATCTTCAATAGCTTCCTCAATGCTATTAAGCTTAATTTTATCTGACATACCGTGATTTTATGCTTTGCAAAACTAGCTCTTTTTTGATGCATCACCAGTATGCTGAAGAGCTAGAATCCATAACCAAAACATCAAATTCTGAATATGGTTCATAATGGCTGGAAAGGGTGTTTTACCTCGGTATAACTACGCCAAGGACCTTGGACAATTCCATTTCACTGTCCTTTAATCGCTGTTGAATATCTATTAACCGATCTATTTCAGAGTGATCTGTGATACCTTTTAAATTTTCCTTATTCTCCTCAATGAGGCGTTGAACAATCGTTCTTTTAAGGCGGGTAATATTCTGATATACGGTATGATCCAAAGTATCCTTTTCATGAGGCACGTGAATTTTATATTTGCTTTCCCAAACCGGGCTCACCTCTCTGCGCTCAGTGGTAAGGTCTATTACCTCCTTTTTGATTTTGGCATCACCGTTCTTAATAAGATCTTCGCTTCCCAGCACATTACCTTTAGCGTGCTCATCTTTAAAACGGGAAAATATTATCTTAAAAATTGGTGTTGAGAATTCGATATCCTCAAGCTCTTCAAGCAAATAATGATAGAGCATATAGTCTTCCTCAAGCTCCTGCTTTCCATAATTTAGGAGTAATCGAATCGTCTCTCTTTCCTGAATATAAATAAGATCAGTGGGGGCAGCAGTTTCCTGCTGGTCAGCTATCGGAGCTTCGTACAACCTATCAACACTTTCTTTTGGCTGTTTCTTACTTCTGCCAATTAAAAGCTTGTTCATCTCCGCCACCAGTACAGACTCATCCATATCCAGGCGTTTAGATGAATCTTTTATATAAACTGAACGCTTTATAGGATCAGGAATGATGGAGATACTTTGCACCACCTCCTTAATAGCTTCTGCTCTTAATAAAGGATCTCGTTCAGCTTCTGCTGAATACAGGCCAAGTTTAAAAGCGATGAAATCCTGAACATTGTCAGACAGATATTTTTTAAACTCTGAGGTACCCAACTTTCTGGAGTAACTATCAGGATCCTCCCCTTCAGGAAACATCACCACCCTAACATTCATACCGGACTCCAAAATCATATCTATGCCTCTCAATGAGGCTTTGATACCGGCAGTATCACCATCAAATAGTACCGTGATATTGGAAGAAAATCGGCTGATAAGTTTTATTTGATCCGTGGTGAGTGAAGTGCCCGAAGATGCCACCACATTATCGATATCAGATTGATGCAGAGAAATAACATCCGTATACCCCTCAACCAGGTAGCAGTTATCATTTTGGCGGATTCCCTGCTTGGCTTGGTAAAGCCCGTACAGTACTTTACTCTTATGATAAACCTCACTCTCAGGTGAGTTCAAATACTTGGGCTTATCCTCTTTTTTTAAGGTGCGAGCTCCGAAAGCCACCACCTTGCCGGAGGCATTATGAATTGGAAAAATTACCCTACCCCTGAATCTGTCATACTTTTTACCGTTATCCTTCCTTACCAGCAGGCCGGCTTTTTCCAGTAAATCCTCACTGTATGCATGCGCCAAGGCTTCTTTAGTGAACCCATCCCACTGATCCAGGCTGTAGCCAAGTTCAAACTTACTTAATGTCTGTTCTGTAAAACCCCTCTCTTTAAAGTAGCTAAAGCCGATGGACTTACCCTGCTCGTTATTAAGGAGTAAATCTCTAAAATAGTCCTTCGCATAGTTGAGTACTATGTAAAGACTCTCTCTTTCATTCTGCTGCTGTACCTGCTCATCTGTGCGTTCTGTTTCCTCTACTTCTATACCATATTTGTTAGCCAGGTATCGGATGGCCTCCAGGTAATTCAATCCATCATGCTCTTCAATGAAAGAAATAGAATCTCCCGCCTTCCCGCAACCAAAACACTTGTATATACCCTTATGCGGCGCTACGGAAAATGAAGGTGTTTTTTCGTCATGAAAAGGGCAGCAGGCCCATAAGTTTTGTCCTTTGCGTTTTAAGCTTACAAAGTCTGATACCACCTCCTCAATGTCCATGGCATCTTTAACACGCTGTATAGTAAGATTAGATATCAAAAGCCCGATTTTGGGTAAAGATAAATTTTTTCGAGTTGATGGTTCTTCTTTAGAGACCACTATCGATCTGTAGAATATTCACAATCTCATCAACTTATTTATGGATTAAATTGTTAACGTTAAGCAAAGGAAATGAGGTAAATTGCAACGATTTTAAACCAGAAAAGAATGGCCTTTACGGAAAGTGATGTTTTAAAAGCCCTTTCAACTGTGGACGATCCGGATCTTAAGAAAGACCTGGTAACACTAAATATGATCAAAGATGTAGAAGTATTTAGCGATGCAGTAAAATTCACTGTTGTGCTTACTACACCGGCTTGCCCGCTGAAAGAAATGATCAAAAATGATTGCATATCTGCCATTCATAAATATATAGATCCCGAAGTCAATGTTAACGTAGTGATGACCTCCAATGTCACGACCATACGTGACAGTGCACCGCTACTTCCGGGAGTTAAAAATATAATTGCCGTTGCTTCAGGGAAAGGCGGTGTAGGCAAATCAACGGTGACGGCTAACCTGGCCGTAGCTTTGGCCAACGAGGGCGCCAAAGTTGGTGTTATTGATGCAGATATTTTCGGACCTTCGATGCCTACCATGTTTAACTGTGAAAATGAGCAACCAGGCGTTAAAGAGGTAGACGGAAAAAATAAGATAATTCCGCTAGAACAATACGGAATTAAACTGATTTCTATTGGCTTTCTCACCCCTGGCGATAACGCTGTAGTATGGCGCGGGCCTATGGCCAGCTCTGCCTTGAAGCAATTCATTGGAGATACGGAATGGGGGGATTTAGATTATCTGTTAATAGATCTACCTCCGGGCACCAGTGATATACATCTGACACTGGTTCAAACCGTACCGGTGACCGGCGCCGTTATTGTTACTACCCCGCAAAAGGTGGCATTAGCAGATGCAAGAAAAGGTTTAAGCATGTTTAAGCAACCGCAAATCAATGTGCCGATACTGGGTGTAGTTGAAAACATGGCCTATTTCACTCCGGCTGAACTACCGGATAATAAATACTATATTTTCGGTGAAGGTGGAGGTTTTCAGTTATCGGAAAAATTTGATGTACCCTTTTTAGGTCAGATTCCATTAGTGCAGAGTATACGAGAAGGCGGTGATAGCGGTTTACCTGCTGTGATGAAAGAAGGCATTAATGCTGAAGCCTTTGTAATGTTGGCAGAGTCGGTGGCAAGACAGGTGGCGATACGAAATGCTTCCATAGAAAAAACTAAACCTGTTGAATTAAAAGTTTAAATTTGTAACATGGAGGTTGCTGAAGAATTATATGAAAAAGTAGAGGGTGCTCTGGACAGTATCAGACCATATTTGGAAACTGACGGCGGAAACGTGAAAATCCTGGAGATATCGCCCAATTTAAATGTGAAGCTTGAGCTGTTAGGAGCTTGTGGATCTTGCCCGATGTCTACAATGACCTTAAAGGCAGGAGTAGAAGAAGCAATAAAAAAGGTAGTCCCGGAAATCAGATCAGTTGAAGCTGTAAACATTACACAGCCGGATGATCCTAATGCTAAGCTCCCGGACAATATGCTATAACTTCGCGTCGTTTAGCATGAAAATCTTGCTTTCCTGAAGTTTCATAGCATTATATCGCTTTGCTGTTCGCTGTTCTTCATAACAGTCGCTTCCGTTTATGCTCAGGATAAATGTGGTATTGAAAAATACAAGCAGCTTCTTGAGCAAAAAAACATGATTAAGGAAAGCAGCCACGTATTCGAAAACTGGCTTGCCGATAAAATCCAACGCAGGAAAGAAGCAGGAAAATCCACCAGAACACAAGAGCTTATCAGCATTCCGGTTGTGGTCCACATCATCCACGCAGGCGAGGCAGTTGGTGTGGGAAGTAACATCAGCGACCAGCAGATCATTTCACAAATAGATGTACTCAACGAGGATTTCAGAAGGATGAATGCCGATGCATCAAATACTCCTCTGACTTTTCAACCGGTAGCCTCCGATATTGAAATCGAATTCGTTCTGGCCAAACGTGATCCGGAAGGGCTATCCACAAATGGAATCAATCGGGTAAATGGTGAGCGTTCTAACTGGTTTCTGGTGGATAACTATGAGCTAAAGACGCTAAGTAACTGGCCGAGTGAAGATTACATGAATATTTGGGTTACCGCTTTGGGCGACAACTTTTTAGGATATGCGCAATTCCCTGTTTCTGACATTGGAGGGCTGGAGATCGCCAGTAACAGTGCAACTACCGATGGCATAGTAGTAGATTACCGGGCATTTGGGTCTGTTGACAAATACCCGCCTGCTAATTTGGACTCTCGCTACAATTTAGGCCGTACAGCCACACATGAAGTAGGTCATTACCTGGGCTTGCGTCACATATGGGGTGATGGCGGTTGTGGCACGGATGATTTCTGTGCTGACACACCCGCTTCAAATGGTGACAACGGCGGCCTTGGTGTATGT
>JBCDHA010000197.1:0-6818 GCA_038750705.1 Bacteroidota bacterium | reverse complement strand
TCCTGGCAGACATACCGTGTCCTTCTTAGCGATTCCTTTTTAAATGTTCTTTTCCCTAGTCTAAACAATTCTCCGGCTGCGAGTTGATGCAATGAGTTGCCTGGTTGCGCATCATAATGGCTAAGCGCAAGCGTAAGGCTGTGATCATTACATGATGAGGCCTTAGGGTTTCTCATGTATGTTATGACACTGGTTTTAAGCGGTTCAGGAAATACATCATTCATCACCACAGGTCGCATCAGATCCTTGAATGCCTCTTTCCATTCCTTACCATGGGGTAGCACCCGGCGCTTATATTTTTTGAAAGTAATAAGGTGTGCTACTTCATGCAAATAGGTAATAAGGAAAGCATATGGGTTGAGATCATTGTTAATAGAGATGGTGTGCTGTGACGTTCGAGGGTCGTACCTGTAGTCGCCTAACTTGGTAGACCGCTTGTTTTTGATTTTGAGGGTAAAGTTGTGCTTTTGCCAAAGTGACAAAGAAAAGTCGACCGTGGTGGGAGGAAGGAAACGTTCGAAAACCTGACGGTCATTCATGCGGCAAAAATAAAAAAAACCATTGGTCAACCGACCAATGGTTTTAAACATTTATGAGGGATTTCTTATTCAGAATCTCCTTCAGAAGCAACAGAATCAGCAGCTTCCACCACTTCTTCAGCGGCTTCTTCTACCTCTTCTACAACTTCCTCGGTTGCTTCAGGGGCTTCCTCAGTAACTTCTTCAGTCGCTTCTTCTACCACCTCTTCTGTAGCAGTTTCTTCAGTGCTGGCGCCGCTACCACAAGCAACAAATGCAAGGGTAAATATGCAGGCCAACAACAAGCTAAATAGTTTTTTCATCTTTTAACAGGTTTTGGTTTAAGAGGGCTAAGATATATACAAAGAAACCTACGAGTCAACTCCATGTCATTTTTTTCTAAAAAACAAACGAATCGGAACTCCCTCTAAATCAAAGTGTTTTCGCATCTTATTCTCCAAAAAACGCTCATATGGCGCTTTTATATACTGTGGTAAGTTGCAAAAAAAAGCGAAGGTTGGGGTAATACTGTATAGTTGGGTGATGTACTTTATTTTAATGTATTTACCTTTTATTGCAGGGGGAGGGTTCCTTTCAATCTCCGGAAGCATAATATCATTCAGTTTGGATGTGGATATTTTCTGCGTTCTTGAATGATAGATTTCAACGGCCTTTTCTATGGCTTGAAAGATGCGTTGCTTTTTGATTACCGAAGTAAATAAGATGGGAATGTAGTTTAAAGTACCCAGTTTGGCTTCCAGGTCTTTGCGGAAAGCATCCGCCGTTTTACTATCCTTTTCTATAAGATCCCACTTATTGATCATGATCATCATGCCCTTGTTGTATTTCTTAGCTAAGCCGATGATGCTCATATCCTGGGCTTCAAGCCCGCGTTCCGCGTCTATCACAAAAATACAGACATCGCTGTCCTGTAGAGCTTGAATAGCTCTGAGTACGGAGTAAAATTCAATATCCTCTTTGACTCTTGACTTTTTACGAATACCGGCGGTATCTGTAAGTATAAAATCTTTTCCGTAGAGCGTATATCTTGTGTTTATCGAATCCCGGGTCGTACCGGCTTCATCCGTAACTATGGTTCTTTCCTCGCCAAGTAGTGCATTCAAGAAGGATGATTTTCCTGCGTTTGGCCTGCCCAGGATTGCAATTCTCGGGATGCCTTCTTCCGGGTTTTCCGTGCCACCATCAAAATGCCTGACCACCTCATCCAGCAGCTCACCTGTACCGGAGCCTGAAGCAGATGATAAGGTATACACTTCTCCCATTCCCAAAGAGTAGAATTCACTTGCGTTATACGCTTTTTCAGCGGTATCGGCCTTATTAGCCGCAAGGAAAACAGGTTTTTTTGAAGTGCGTATGACCTTCGCAAAATCCTTATCCAAATCAGTAAGGCCATCATGGGAATCGACCATAAATACCACAACGGAAGCTTCCTCTATAGCTAATTCTACCTGCGTTCTTATTTGACTTTCAAATTTATCCTCAGACCCGATTACGTACCCACCCGTATCAATAGCCGTAAAGTACTTGCCATTCCACTCTGCGTAGCCGTAGTGGCGGTCTCTTGTAACACCACTTTCATCGTCCATAATGGCTTTTCGCCTTTCAATCAGGCGATTGAATAGCGTTGATTTACCTACATTAGGTCTTCCTACAATTGCTAAAATATTTGCCATGGCAATTAAGAATTTGGAGTTATGAATTAAGAGTTTTCAAAATGGAAGAAAGAATTTTTCTGATTTCTTCGCAATCATTTTTAATAAGACTACCTAGCTCGGAGGTTAGTACTTTGCTATCAATTAAAAGGCGAAGCCAATAATGTGTTTCGCGAGCTTCCTTATAAGCAATGGACATTTTAGCTCTAAAATCTTTTCTTGATATTCCACCTATAGCCTCTTCAACATTGGCCCCTATTGATGTTCCACTTCTCAATAGCTGTTTTGATAGTATGTACTCGTTACATTCCTTAGTAAGATGCATATGCAATTGCACAATTTTTAGAGCAAACGCATAAGACTTATCGAGAATGATGTTATTTGGTTTCATGGTAATTCCCAATTCTTAATTGGTAATTCATAATTATTATTTGTATCCAAAATTCTCAAGGCTTCTTGCTTTCTTCCGCCAATCATCAGCCACTTTGACAAAGGTTTCAAGGTGAATTTGTTTATCAAAAAACCTCTCTAAGTCTGCTCTTGCCGCAATGCCCACTTTCTTTAAGGCCTCTCCTCCTTTACCAATGATAATACCCTTTTGGCTTTTGCGTTCCACATAAATCTCTGCCCTGATACGGATAATCGTTTCATCTTCCTTAAACTCAGTAACGACCACTTCGGTACTGTAAGGCACCTCCTTTTTATAGTTCAGGAAAATCTTTTCACGTATTATCTCTTCTACAAAGAACTTCTCCGGTTTATCGGTGAGTTCATCTTTTGGGAAGTACGCCGGATGCTCCGGTAAAAGCTCTAAAATAGCTTTGAAAACCATATCAATGTTTTTGCCTTCGAGCGCAGAAGTACTCAAGTATTTCGAAGCTTTGACCACTGTTTTCCAATAAGTGAGTTTATCTTCTTCCTGGGTGCCTTTGGCCTGATCGATTTTATTTAAAACAAAAAGAACCGGTGCTTTTACCTTTTTAAGACTTTGTTCGATCTGCTCGTCATACTTTTCATAGATATCGGTTACAAAGAGTACCACATCGGCGTCTTCCAGTGAAGAATTTACGAAGCTCATCATAGAGCTGTGGAGCTCATATTCCGGCTTGATAATCCCTGGGGTATCAGAATATACCACTTGAAAGTCATCTCCACTGAGAATACCCATGATGCGGTGCCTTGTGGTTTGAGCCTTAGAAGTAATAATGGAAAGCCGCTCACCCACCATCCGGTTCATCAAGGTGGATTTTCCAACATTCGGCTTACCAATAATGCTTACAAAACCTGCTTTATGTCTATTTGCACTTTGCATTGGCTGCAAAGGTATTCTTATTTTAGTGGAAACATTCCCTGGTATAAAACTTGTTATAATTGTGTAAAATCTCAAACAATGAAAAAGATCCTGTTGGTTTCTTTAATTGTGATGTTTTCTGCCTGCCAGCACCGGCTGGTGCCCACCTGGTTTAGCGCTCGACCTAACGAATCGCCGGTTGCCGAGATTACTGAACATGAAGTAATAGTTCGATTGGAAAACCTTGAACTTACTACAGGATATATGGTTTTCGACTTGGAAGTTGTTAACAATTCGGGTTTTCCACTTCAATTTGATTACGGTGAGATCATGAGCTACTCCGGACTTAAGAGGTTTGAAGATGCCAACGCCCCTTCTTTATGGATGAAAAAAGAAGGCCTTCAAATAGAGTCAGCGTTATCTTTTAAAGAGGTCAATGATGTATACAAAAGTAAGTTAAGAAAAGGCAAGACTATGGGCGTGCTTATGGCGGTGGCCGCAGTTGGGTTAATCGCCTATGATATTGCAGCTGATGCTAATGATTATTCAAGTTTAGAGTGGACAACCAGAGACGCAAGGAGAAGCGCTGCCAGGGATGCCGTAACCGCCGGAGCGCTTCTTGCTTTGGATGTTGCCGGTAACATCAATGACGTAAATGCCGCAAAAACTGCGGAGAACCTGGCCTATCTGCCCGACGAGATTTTTGATGCCGACATCATTCCAAAGGGTGATTCATTCCGCGGTAAGGTATATCTTGATAATGAGTTGATCAACAAATATTATCGTATAACCATACCTATTGAAGGGACTTCCTATGTTTTTGATTTTAAGAAAGCCAATAGCCGCGAAAGGCAGCAGTTAGACAGGTATTAATTTTTTATGCGAGCAGGTCTTGCATAATTAGAAGAGCCCATCTACATTTGCACTTCAATTAAATCGCGGGGTGGAGCAGTTGGTAGCTCGTTGGGCTCATAACCCAAAGGTCACAGGTTCGAGTCCTGTCCCCGCTACTACTAACCCTTCAAGGAAGCCAAGAGAGGCGGATTTGAAGGGTTTTTTTGTGTCCACCGGAAACGAAGCGTAAACGAGAAACTGGTTGTGGAAATACCCGGAGAAAACGAGAGTATTAGCTTAAACGATAAAATTGAAGAGAGTGAAAGTGTCATCGATGACACCCTGAGAGTAGCAATATTAATACTGTCAGCGACATTTCTTGTTTAGTACATTGATAGTATTACATTACGTGTTCTCGTTTCCTTGAGAATCTCTTTGATAGCCTTTTCAAAATCTTCTTCAGACCTTATTGTTCCATGGTCTATTGGTGGGCCATAGTGAGATTGGACTTTTAACGGATAGGAGCCGTCACGATTTTCACATTCAGCGACCAACAATGGGTACGTGTAATTGTCATGTCGCGTGAATTGTAAATGAAAAGCGTAGCTCAATACTTCTTCATTCTCTCCAAGAATTTTCGACGAAGATGTCACTATAGCAATTATTCGTTCATGGTACTTAGTATTTACTGTTTCACGCAATCTTTTAAGGACAATTTCAGGGTTTAATTTGCTATGTTCTTGTTCTTCGGGATTAGGTAGAAATTCGTTGAAATTTTCACTCATAATTAATTCTGTTTTAAACTAAATGAGAACTTAAGAGGGAAATGGTCTAGTTTGGTCTCATTTTTTTTTCGTACTCTTTTTACCTCCATTATTAAATTGTCATTTTCTATTATTTGTAAAAACTCCGAATTGAACTCATCAATCAAGGTTTTTCTCATTATTATTTGGTCAATTAAATGCCAATATACATTACGTGATTTTTGAGTTTTGAAGTAAAAAGAACCTCCTGTTCTTTTGGACTGATCATGGGTTGTTTTGTTTACATAATCTCCAAGTAATGACCAGCATGGATTGTAATACGATTTTCTATTTCTGCCAAGTCTATGGAGATCATCACTAACTAGTAAGTCCCTGTTGTTATGAGCATAAAATCCAGCCGGCTCAACCATTCCATGGTCATAAGGATTCATATTAAAGTCTCCAACAATAAATAATCTATCTGACATCTGAGTTAAAGTTTCTACTTTTTCCTTATAATTTGGGACTATCTGTAAATGAGTTACTTCATCATGTTGTAATTTACTTGGGAAGTGAATGCAGGCAAAAAAAGTATCTTCAACCTTCCCCGTAATTTTAAAAACTTGAATTCGATTGACAGTTTTTTCGAATGAAGATTTGTTATCATCGTTAGTTTCTGTGAATTGAGAATGATGAGTTATCTTATAATTGTCATTTTCTCTATAAAATACCTGCACCCATTTACTTGTTTTATTACTTAATTTTAGGTCAACAGATTTGAGCCCCAGTGTATTCAGAATGCTCTGGGGGACTATATTTTTATTTTCTGATAAGATTAAGATATCTATTTCTTCATCTTGAACAAATTGTAATAAAGTAGTTTCAAATGGGGGTAATTGATTATTTATGTTCCAAAATAGAAAATTGATTTTTACCATCTAAAGCTCATTTCTTGTTCAATTGCTATCAACATCTTAATAAAGATTGTGGATTGTATTTGCACAGTATCTTATTATTTAATTTATCATTTTAAAAATAATCGTTATAAATAAATTATATAAATGTAATCAAAATGTCACCGTAGCCTGTGAATATAAAGAAATAGTGGATGTACCTGTCACTCTTGGCTTTCCTTTACTTCAAGATGTTTAATAGGCCATCAGTATCATGAAAGTTGCGTGAATACAAAGAAGATATATCGTTTGAGCTGGTAGATATTATCCTTGTCTTTTGGCTGGAATTGCTAGTTCATTTTTCAGAGTCTTTTCCATAAAAATTTCAACTGCAGCAACCCAGTGATAGTCATCACGATCAATTACATTGAATAGAACAATTTCACCGTCTGGTGCGTCTTTCACGTCCCAAACACTTGCAAGCTCGTTTCGAGTATTTTGTTTTAAGTTTTCTAGGACACGATATCGACTGTTTGCTAAATGCCGTCCAACACGTAATGGTTTTCCGGAGGCAAAAAAGATATAAACTCCGGGATGCCAAACAAGATTATTATCAGAGGAGGGGAGTTTTAGGAATTCTATTTCTTTATAGCTTAGACTTCTTTTACCGTCAATAAGTTTTATGATTTCAAACTTATCCTTTATTGATGAGAATTCCTTAGTGAATTGATATATCATTGAACTTGTGCCGCCCATATCACTTCAACTTGTGCCACCTATATCATTGAAAATGTGCCACTATTATGCGTCACTTTTTTTGATGGTTTTAGGGTCTGATTTCTATTGATAAAAATAGATTTACTTTT
>JBCDHA010000196.1:0-6875 GCA_038750705.1 Bacteroidota bacterium | reverse complement strand
TTTGGGCCAGCAAAATATCATCGGTAATATATCTCTGGATATGACCCGAGAGACCTTTGACGAAATGCATGAGCAGCTGAGCGTTGCCTTTGATAATAGTGATCTGGGATTAATGTTCGGGGTAATGCAGAGGTTTTTTGGACCTGAGAAATACAATTTATGGCATTTGTTTAAAGACGAGAAAAGAAAAGTGCTCAAGCAAATCATGGATCGTAGTTTAAACCAGGTAGAAGGTTCATTTAGAAGAATATACAACCGCGACTATCAGCTGATAAATACGCTGCACAGCGATGAAATTCCTATTCCCACCGCCTATGTAACCACGCTGCAGTATGTGCTAAATGCAGACTTATCAAACGCATTGGATATGAAATATATCGATCTTCAAAAGCTGGAAGCTATTAAAGATGAGTTTGATAAGTGGGGAGTAAAACTGGACAATACCCCTCTTTTGGAAAAAAGGGCGTCGGTTACAGTTTTAAAGGCGCTTGAACGTATAGCTAATGAAAAAGGCGATGTAACACGAATACACAGGTTAAATGCGCTGTTTTCTATTCTTGAAGATTTTGGTTTGAACCCCTCACTATATAAAAGTCAGAATCTATACTTTGAAATATCCATCAATCAGAAAGACTGCGGAGTGGATAATGCCGAGTGGTACAAGGCTTTTGAAGAGTTAGGAGGTCACCTGGGGGTTAAGGTTTATTAGGTAGTTTTACCTAGATAATCTTAAATTTGCTGCAATTCGAGGTATATAATTAATACCTTTGCAGATCAAGAAAGAAATACTGAACATACCCTGATCAGTGTTTAGTTCGTAAGTTCGGCAGCTCAGGCTACTTGAAGCACAGAAATTGAACCTAAAAATGAACCTATGGGAAGAAAGAATCAAAATGCCTTTATCAAAAAACAGAAAGAAGAAAGAAAGCGTAAGAAGCGTGCTGAGAAGAAGGAGTTAATGGAGGAGCGTAGAAGTCAGCCTAAAAGCGGAAAGCTTGAAGATATGATGGCATACATTGATGAAAACGGAAACATTGTTTCCGGGTCTCCCGATGATCAAGAAGAATCTTAAACCTGATCGAATAGCAATTACAACTTATCTTAAGACGGTTTGATTTAAGGGAATAACGCCTTAAGGGCTGGCCTTTCACTTACTGACTTTTTCAACTATTGGATTAAATGCCTTTGATGCTACCACTACTTCATCACCAATAGAGAGTCGATCACTACCGCTTATCACCACTTTAATCACGTCTTTCCCAATTAGTATTGAAGCGATACTAATTATCCCTTCTTCATAAATGTCTAAAATCCTGCCGGAGAGTTTAAATTTTCCACTTAAACTGCCGTGTCCGAAAATAACAGAGGGTTTTCCTGCTTTTACCACTTTACCATTTTCAAGCATCACAACCTGGTCGGCCATCTTTATGATCTGTGTGATATCGTGTGTCACAAATAGGGTGGTAAGCTTAAACTCTTTATGGACCTTTATAAGGTAGTCCTGTAGTTTCTGCTGCATCACTGTGTCCAGGGCTGAAAGAGGTTCATCGAGAAGTAGTAACTCAGGTTGCTGTACAATAGCCCTGGCCAAAGCTACGCGCTGCTGTTGTCCGCCGGATAAGGTGCCGGGAGCCTTAGATTTTAGCTCCCCCAGGTCCGTAATATCGATGACTGAATTTATTATTTTTGAATCGGCCGATTTGGACAGGGCAAACTTCAAATTACCAAGTACGGTCATATTTGGAAAGAGTGCGTAATCCTGGAAAACAAAGCCTACTTTGCGTTGCCCAATGGGTAAATCAATATTCTTGGTTTGATCAAACCATACGCTGTTGTTGTAGGTAATCGTACCATCATCAGGTTTCATTAAACCACTGATCATTCTTAATAATGACGTTTTACCGGCGCCTGATTCACCATAAATAGCGGTGAATGAACCCTTCTGAACCTCAAAATCAAACTGAAATTGAGTCTCTCCTAAGGGAGTATTCAATCTTTTTTTAATATGAAACCCAATCATGAATTTATGCTTTTGACGGAACCCTTGTTTATGGAGTAAACAAAAACCAGTATTAGAAAAGAAAGGGCAAATAAAATCAGCGAATAAGTGTTCGCAGCACTATAGTTCATGGCTTCTACCTGATCGTAAATGGCAATAGAGGCTACTTTTGTTTCTCCGGGTATGTTTCCACCTATCATTAGTACAACGCCAAATTCACCTATGGTATGAGCGAAAGATAATACCAGCGCTGTAATGATTGAAGGTTTCATATTGGGCAGAATAACCCGTATCAGTATTTCCGGATTACTCCGGCCCATAGTCTTCGCGGCTTCTATTAGGTTAACAGAAATTTTACTGAAGCCCGCTTGTAATGGCTGCACCATAAAGGGCAGGCTGTAAATTAAAGAGGCGATGACCAGCCCTTCAAAAGAGAAGGCGAGGTTGATCCCAAGATTATTATTCAGCCAGTAACCTATAGTAGAATTGGGGCTGAAGGTAATGAGAAGATAAAAGCCCACTACAGTGGGTGGAAGTACCAGTGGCATACTCACCAGTGCTTCAAATATCGGTTTTAGCCTGCTTTGCGTAAACGCCAGTTTATAGGCCAGAGGTATGGAAAGAACAAACAAGATAACGGTTGTAACCAAGGCCAGTTGAAGTGTTAATATAATTGGCTGCAAGTCAATCATAAGAGAGCATAATCTCATTCGTTTTAATCAGGGCTACGGCATTTTCGCCATCAAAAAGACCGAGATCTGAAACGGCCTTAGTAGTGATTAATGCCGTAATTATACCGATCGCTGTATTCAACTCCACCTTGCTCAACAGTTTGCTCTGCTCAATTTTTTTTATGCTGCCCGGCACTCTGTTTTGTAGACTGATCTGAAACGGCTCTTTACCCAATGCCACCTCGCTCTCTTTGAAAATAACATCAACGGAATATCCCAGCTGCAAGGAAGCCAACGTCTGCGGGGTGTCTATGATAATAGTAGAAAACAGTATACTTTGAACATCAACCTTCACCAGGGATAACGATCCGCTTGTTTCTATTTCTTTGATTATACCCTTAAACCGATTCATTGACTGTACCCGAATTTATCTAAAATTTCTTTTCCCTGGCTGGAAAGTAGAAACTTCTGAAATTCTAGAGCGGCTTCTTGTTGTTCAGCGTCCTTAATAACTACTACGGCCTGTGCGATAGGATTGTATAGACTAGTTTTTATATTAATACATTTTCCGCCTTCTTCTTCGATTGATTGCTGCATTGATTTGGATAGAATACCTACGGTGGCGGCGCCAGACCGAACAAATAGAGCAGCCTGTCCGATGCTTTCACCGTAAAGAAGCTTATCTCCATGATCGGGATATACTTTTTTCAAGGCTTCCAATGTGGCTTTTCCATACGGAGCAATTTCAGGGTTAGCTATGGCTATCTTCCCCACTGTTGAAAGATAGGCGTAACTAAATGTCAGATCTTCATTACCCTGCGTAGTGCAAAGGCATAGCGTACCATAGCCATAAACCTTAGGCTGATCGATTGTGAAATTTTCACTGAATAATTGACCAGGGTAGACAGTATCTGCAGAAACAAACACATCGAATGGAGCGCCATTCTTAATTTGGGCAGTAAGCTTACCTGAGGAGGCGACGGAAAGCTCGCAGTTGATTTTTTGAGTTTTCTCAAATTCTGCGATAAGTTCTTGTATAGGGGCCTGCATGTTAGCCGCTGTGGCAATTAGAAGCTTATCATATTTTGATTCGCATGAAGCGCAAACGATTAAGACAGATAACAACACAGTATAGTGCATCTCGACTAAGATATTGAATTTTTGCAGACCTGCGAATAGCAAACACTTTTTACCAATGTGGAGTGAAATTAATTAACAGGGAGTAAATTAATATGAGTATTGCTATATTTAATTAAACTAACAAGCAGCCCTTGGAAGACAAAACTTTATTAGATATTAAGCGTGAATTGATTGCTTATATTTCGGAGCAGTTTTCACGTGATTATCAGGAGTTATTTGAAATCAGAGACGGAGAATCGCAGTTCTTATGGCTTTCGGTGAAGCCTGAGTATAAAAGTCTATTGTATACTGTTCTTGGTGAAAATGAACTCAATTTTGACCTTACCGGAGCCACATCTGCGGAAATGCCTCGTTCAGTTATATACGATATCCTACCAACTAGGAATGATGAGAGCTTTGTTAGAATAATGGATGACAATGGATACGAACCAAAAACTGTCATCAATAATGAAAGAAGAATTTTAGAAAAAAACCTGGGAATTGCTCTTCAATCAAAGGAAGTTAAAATTCTGGTGTCGAAACAGGCTCTAAAGCATTTATTGGACGAAATAAAAAATCGAATTCAATCGAATGTTAATTTCTGGTGGATCAACGCTGCCGAAAAATGGAACATTGATAGCCTTGAGGTGGGGGGTGAAGAAAATTACAGCGCCAAAGATGCTAAAGGGAAGTATAAAAGATACGTTGAGGATTTAAGAGAAGGAGACTTGCTTGTGGGCTATCAGGCGAAAGTAGGCATCGTGGGACTTTTACAAATTACACAGGAAGCAAATGAGCGCGAACGCTACCATTTTAAATTATTGTATAAGTTTGAAGAGCGTACCACCCTGCAAGAGTTAAAAAAATTACCCCTTTTCAGTCAGTCCTCTTTAAGTAAAACCTTACAAGGAAGCCTGCATATGCTGGATAGGGACTTGTTTCTTGAAATTCTTAATACTACTGAACTTACCCCAATTGAGCCGAACGTGGAAGTCACCTCCATTTCTGCCGTATTGCATAGCGATAATTATGCAGAAGAAGATCTGTTGAACTTTGAACTGTACTCTCAGGCCATTAGCAGTTTCATAAAGCATAAGAGTACCAGAGCGCCGTTAACGATTGGCGTATTGGCGCCGTGGGGAAGGGGCAAAACCTCATTAATGAGGTTCATAGCCAGGAAATTTGACGGATATCAAAAACAGACACACTCTGAAGCGTCGATGGGCCTTCTTAAGAATAGTGATTTGCTTAGAAACTTCAGCGATTTGAAGTACTCTTTTGACAAACTTCAGTACCCAATAATTTGGTTTAATGCCTGGAAATATCAAAATGCAGATCAAATCTGGTCGGCCTTGGCACATGAAACCATTACCCAGTTGGTGAAACAACTACCCAATGATGCAGCACGGGAACGATTTCACTTTTTGCTGCACCTAAAGCGGATCAACAAAGACAAGGTAAGGACTGACTTGTACAATTATGCTTTTAAAAAGCTTTTTGGAAAGGCAGGGTACATCGCCGCCCTGGTATTGATACCCATTGCCATAGGGGCTGGGTCTTTTTAAATGGTTTCCAAACTTTGCTGGGCTGGCCGGTTTCCTTTCCATCATACCAACATTAGCAGCCTCTTATTTTGCCAACCTGAGACAAGTAAGTAATGAAGAGGTAAAGATCAATTTTAATGAGTACCTGAAGCAACCCGACTATTCTAACAATGTTGGTTTGCTGCATCAGGTGGAAGATGATTTGAGGAAAGTATTCGAATTATTAGTGGATAAGGAACACCCTGCGATTATTTTTATTGATGATCTGGATCGATGTTCCCCTCAGAAAACAGCTGAAGTCATCAATCTTTTTATTAGCAGCGATTTTAACCGGTGCTTCTTTATTCTGGGGCAGGATGCCCAGATGGTTGCAGCCTCTCTGGAAGTGGCTTATAAAGACATCAATAACAAATTATCTAGTGTACATCGAAGTCATGGCTCCCTGGGTTGGTATTTTCTTGAAAAGTTTATTCAATTGCAATTCTCAATACCCTCTATCAACGGTGAACAGAGCAAGAATTTTCTCAGCGAATTACTGAAAACAGAAGAGAGAAGAGATGCGGATGATACGAATATGACTGAAGAGATAATAGAACAAAAATCCAGGACTCCGCAGGGACGTAGAGAAATAGCAACATCTATTGAAAAGCTACCTAAGTCTAAACGCAAGGTGGCGCTCCAAGAGAAATTTATTGAAGAGCAAGCGAAAAACTTCGATGATCATGATCCTGAAGTGCAGGAATTGATCGATACCTACTCCGAGTACCTGGAATCTTCTCCACGGCTAATTAAGCGGTTTGTGAACCTCTACCGCTTTTATAGGTTTATGCAGCTGGCCGCTCCCGACAGGGGTATTGAAAACATAAATCCACAACAGATTGGCGGTTGGGTTGTCATTATGTTAAAGTGGCCACAATTCAGCCGGTTTATACAGTGGGAGAATGATAAGATATTTGATAACCAATCTCCCATAGAAAAAGTGGCTCAAATAGAGTCCAGGATCAAAGCCGGAAAATGGAGTGAATTCTTAACTACTATCGACACGTCAGATACCTGGATGTCGGATGAATCGCTGATGCAGTTCTTAGAAAAGTTCCTTAAAAACAATTCTCTCAAAGCCGGTTTTGAAGTCGGCATTTGGTGATCAATAAAAGAGCCATGAAAAACTTCTGACTGCGCCCTTGGATGCAGAACGAAACGAATGATATAGTCAAGAGAATGGCTGACGCTATGGAAAAGGCAAGTGACGGTAATGCCTGGCTTAAGATACTATTCTTAAAAAGCCGGCCCTGAAGCTTTCCCCAACAGGTATGTTAATGTCATTGATCCTTATGGATTCTTTTGAGAACGAGTTTATTTTATCCAGATTAACAATAAACGACTTATGCACTTGGATGAAGCTGTCAGATAGATGGATTAACGCTTCATTAACGGTTTGCCTGGCCAATATTTTGTCAGAGGTGGTAGTATAAGTTATGTAGTTACCGTCCTTTTCCAAAAACAATATATCTTTCATTTTCAGCCGGTAAGTCGTTGTTCCGC
>JBCDHA010000195.1:0-6904 GCA_038750705.1 Bacteroidota bacterium | reverse complement strand
TTTGATTTGCCATGGCGTAGTTTCTTTACTTATGTAGCTGATACGGTTTTTATTGGGGATCTTATGCAAGGAGCGGCCTATATTCTTATCCAACACTTGATTTTTGTTTTCCTTAAGATTACAAATTTGTAACGTGGAAGGATCGCCCAGTACAAAAGCGACTATTGTGTTCTGATCAAACCAGCAGTGGTACCCGATCTTTAATTGGGGAACAAGAACGGACGGTTTGCTCAAGTTGTTAGGATATTTATAAAGCAGTTGGGTGCCATCTTTGTCAAGCCGTATAGCCGAAAAGCCAGAGCCATCCGGTATGGGCGTAGGAGAATACTCACCGCCTTCTGTTGCTGAAAGCCAGGCCCATGATAATTCCCTGAATTCTACTTCAGCTACATCAGTCTGACCATTGTTGGTCGAAACATAGTACATGCTTTTTCCATCAGCAAGAAAGTGCGGTTGGTTATCGTAACCAGGGTTTTTATACGTTGCATTCCATGGGTTGCTTATGGAATATGAGTTACCACTTTTTTGCAGATCAAATACATAAACTTCAGTTTCCTGTTGAGCATAGATCAAATTTGATAGTAAGGCTAAAGTCAGGGTAAGGGTAATTTTCATGATTCCTATTTTTTTGGAGTGTACTGATTAGCCCTTATATTTTGAGCGGCTAGCTTTGCCGTTTCATCAACTCGCTTGTATCTCGTTTCCGGTCGCTTTGCGTTGAATATCCATTCCAATATACCGCGTTTGACTGACTTTGGGAAGCTGCCAAAGTTTGATTCAGATGCCGGGTATTTATCGAACTGGCTTTTGAGATCAGCCGGAATCTTCAAATTTTCCACCTCATCTAAAGCGGTCCAGGTCCCGGTACGTTTGGCTAATTTTACCATTTCTAATCCCGATGGGGCCATTCTTCCTTCTTTTAAAAGCCGTGCTATCTTGTCCTTATTAACCTTACTCCAGTTACTTTTTGGATTACGTTTCGAAAAAAACTGGAAGTAGCTTTGGTCATCTCTCTTATTGGGTTTACTGTCTATCCAGCCAAAGCACAGCGCTTCATCTACTGCCTCATTATAGGTTACACTCTGATTGCCGCTGGATTTTTTGTAAATGATCAACCAAAGGCTTTTTTCTGAGCCATGATTTCGCTCCAACCAGTTTCGCCAGTCTGTTGTACTCTTGGCATGAAAAGTTGGCACACCCTCTTTTCTCATTCTCCAAAATCACTAATTCTGATGGTTTTTACAACTCATCTTGACTATTCTACAGTTCAGTAAGTCCATTTTTATTGAGTCGAATGCCCACCTCATCTTAGCTCAAGAAATCAAAATAAAATCATAAGATCATGAAAAAGTTAATTATTGTTTTAGGATTATTAGCAGCGGGTAGAATAGCGTTCGCACAAGAAACGGTTTCCGTTACGCTTGAAGTGGAGGGTATGCTCAATTCAAAAGGTGACATGATGGTGCGTGTGTTCAACTCTAAGGCTTCTTACCTTAAGCAATCTGTTAAAGCGCTTAAAGTTGACCTGGCCAATCATGAAGGCAGTACTTTTGTTATTGAGGGCCTGGAAAAGGGCGAATATGCTATTTCTGTTTTACACGATGAAAACGGAAATGGTGAGCTTGACTTTGGCGGTATGGGACCTGAGGAAGGATATGGCTTTTCCAACAATCCAAACGCTGCCTTTGGGCCGGCTGAATATGCTGAAGCAATGCTCAATATTGAGGCGGACACTGTGCTTACCATCAAGTTGAACTGATGGAGGCGATTACTAAAACATTGCTGATCATCCATGTTGCTGCCGGTACAATCTCTTTGTTAGTAGCGCCGATAGCCATGATAGTTAAAAAGGGGGGCAGAAGCCATGCGATATGGGGACTTATATTTTTCTGGGCTATGACTGTAATTTTTGTAACTGCCTTATTTCTCTCTTCGGTCAAATGGATGCCTTTTCTTTTAATGATTGCGGTGTTTAGCTACTATTCAGTATTCAGTGGATACCGGTGGAAATTTCTTAAAAAACTGTACAATGATTCTCAACAACCAAAATGGTTTGACTGGTTAGCCATGCTTGTAAACTTTGCCTTCAATTTGAGTTTCTTAGCCTGGGGGGCTTACCTAATCGTGAACGGTACCATCGGAGCTTTCCCATTTCTTGCTTTGGGCTTTGGCTTCATTGGTGTTAGAATGTCCATCAAGAACTATAGATTATTTAAAAGCAGGCATCATGCTAAAACATGGCTCTTCGAACACATTGGTGGTATGGTAGGCGGGTTTATCGCTACAGTAACCGCATTCTCAGCTCAAATGATGGATTTCATGCCTGCCTGGCTTCAATGGAGTTGGCCATCAATCATTGGTATTCCTTTAATCAGCTATTGGATTGCTACCTATCGTAAGAAGTACAAGGTTAAGGTTGCATAGTTGATCATTGGTCTAAATTCAATAATTTCAGAACGTGAAATATATAGCACGAGAAAGACCATTTTGGATTCGTCAAATACGCGATGTTTTCTTACTAGGATTGATTGGTATACCCTTTGGTTACCTGGTCTGTCCGACCTGTCGGGATGATTTTGACTTATTAAAATATTCGATTTTGGCGTCTTCAACACTTTGGATAAGCCTTTCTAAAGGCAACGGATTAGTGAATTACGTCATTAGTTTATACGTAAGCTGGTTAAAAGAACCCGTAAAGCGGCTGGCGGTAAGCGTAATGGGGCATACGGTGTTTACAGTGCTTATGGTCTTAATTTTAAAGTATGCTTTTCAGGAGCTGTTAGATACTGACATCGGTGATTTTCTAACGGTAAGTGTAATGTCAGTAGGGATCTCATTGCTAATCACTTTTGTTATGCATACCCGTAGCTTTTTATATTCCTGGCGTAGTCTGGCTATTGAGAGCGAGCGAATTAAGAAAGAAGCCATATCAGCAAAATATGAAGCTTTAAAAAATCAGGTAAATCCCCACTTTCTTTTCAATAGCTTGAATGCGCTTACAAATCTGGTGTACGAGGATGCCGACCTTTCGGCCAAATTCATAAAAAAATTATCAGAAGTATATAGATACGTATTAGAGACACGGAAAAAGGAGGTAGTTTCTCTTGAAGAAGAATTAGACTTTGTAAGGTCGTTCATCTTCCTGCAAAAAATCAGGCATGAGGATAGTTTGGTTTTTGTTATCGAAGAATTTGACCGGGGAAATGTGAATGTTGTTCCGCTTTCCGTTCAAATGCTGGTTGAAAATGCGTTAAAGCATAATGTGGTATCTGATGATGAACCCCTGATCATCAGAATTTACAGAGAGGGCGATTTTTTAACCATTGAGAACAACCTTCAGAAGAAGAATATACTAAAGGAAGAGTCTTCCGGAGTGGGTTTGGCGAATATAAAAGCCAGATATGAGATGTTGTCTTCTGGTGAGGTTGAGGTAAATGAGGAAAACCATCTGTTCACCGTTAAACTGCCACTTATTTAAATTCCTGGATTTATGAAGGTACTTATCATCGAAGACGAAAAACCCGCAGCTAAGCGCTTAGAAAAGCTAATATTCAGCCAAAGCGAACAGGCCGAAGTACTGGCAAAGTTAGATAGTGTAAAATCTGCCATTAAATGGTTTAATAGCAACGCTCAACCTGATTTGGTTTTTATGGATATTCAGCTGGCAGATGGCCTTAGCTTTGAGATCTTCGAGCACACGAAAATCTTGGCGCCTATTATTTTCACCACAGCCTATGACGAATATGCGCTTAAGGCTTTTAAAGTGAATAGTGTTGATTATTTACTTAAGCCAATTGATGAGGCGGACCTGAACGCTGCCTTTGAAAAGTTAAGACAACTTCGATCAGTTGAAACCAAAGACGATAAGGATCAGACCCATTCTATTGAGCAGATCACCAAGGTAGTAAAAATGCTCAGCCGCCAATACAAAAACAGATTTATCATTAAAATAGGAGAGCATATTAAAGCAATTAGCATAAATGATATTCTATACTTCTTCAGTCGGGATAAAGCTACCTATTGTATGACTGAAGAGGGTAAAACCTATTTGTTAGACTATCCTGTTCAGGAACTAACCAACATGTTAGACCCCGAAAGGTTTTTTCAGATCAGTCGCAAACACATCGTATCTCTTCGTGCCATTGAAGACATGGTAAGTTTTTCAAATAGCAGATTGAAAATATTTCTAAAAAACTCAGATAACGATGATGTAATTGTTAGCCGGGAGCGGGTACAAGATTTTAAGCGCTGGTTAGATGTTTAATAGGCTCTGGCTACTTCTCCACGACCGTATTCTTTTTTCACAACATTTTTAGTAGATCCTTTGTGCTTCACTGATCCACCACCATACACACTGGCTTCCAGGTTTTCACTCACATTAATTTCGCATGAGCCATCTCCACTTAGTGTCACGTTAGCTGATTCAAGTTCACAGTTAAAAGCCAACAAAGAGCCGGATCCACTTATATTAACGTCGTTTTCTGAGGCGTAGCCCTTTAATTCAATATCACCACCCCCTGAAATTTGCGTTTTGATTTCCTTGCCTTTTACGTCGATATTGAGTGAACCGGAACCGGCAACTCCCAAATTTAAAACAGGAGCGGCTATCGAATTTTCACCTATAATTTTACCGTTACCGTTAACCTTCAATTCTTTAACATCCTTCATGGAAATTCTTAGGTTTAGCGTGGGCGATATTTTAATATCATCTATTTTGGCCCAGAGGCTCTTGTTATTAGCATTTGATTTACGCTTTATGTTAACGTGCAATATGCCATTTTCTACTTTAAATTCACTTACTTCAAAAATTTCTGTCAACGCTTCAACTTTTACTTCCTGCTTATTGGTTTGCTTGATGTATACAGTGTAAGCAGAATTCACATAGACACTATGAAAATCGGGCAGCTCAAGAGTTTTGGAAGTTACATCCGGGCCGCCATAAAGGGCATTAAAAAAGAAACAAGTAAGGGTTAATAAAACAGAAGTTTTTAAAGCTTTCATGACACTAAATGAGTTGAATTAAAAATCTTTAATTTAATTATGCCGTTGTCAAATTCACAGTTGGAATCTACTAATGAACTGATGATTCGATTATTTTCTTTTTCCAGTCGTCAGATGAAGAGACCCCAAGACTACCATCACTGTATTCCATTATAAAATCAAGAATAACTTCTCTTCTGCAACCTTGAAACTTTGCAGTACTGGTGCTCTTTAAAAGGACTGGATAGGATTGCCCATATTCTCTTTTAAAAGAAACGATTTCGTCAGATTCGTTCACAATAAAGCCCCATTCGATGGCTATAGCCTCAGCCTTGCAATCTGCCGGTGCGAACCCAAATACATCGTACTTGTACTCACCTGTTCCATCTTTGTTAAGTTTTAGGTACCCCTTCTTTTTTCCGCTATAAACACCGTAAAATTTATTTGCTGTATTAAAAGTGGTGCGCACTTCTTTACCATTATACAGAATGTTGCGCACATCGTTTGTTGCCAGTAAAAGTGCAAAAATGAAGAGTAGTGCGGCTTTTGTCATTTAGAATGGCAGATCATCTTCCTCGTTATCCGTTATCCAACCCGGTTCCTCAAGCCCTTCCATACTTGAAGTATCTGCGGGGGGTTGATTGGGTGTCGGCGCTTGTGAAGAGGCTGTCTCTAACCTCCATGCCTGAAGAGAGTTGAAATATTTTACTTCGCCTTTCGGATCCGTCCATTTACGACCCTTTAAGTTAAAATGAACATCTAGTTCATCGCCAACTTTATAGTTATTCAGCAGGTCGCACTTATCTTGTATCAGTTCAAACTTAATGAATTCAGGGTACTGGGGATTATCCGCATACTCGATAACAAATTCTCTCTTTTTGAACGTGTTAGATATTTGCTGCGTATCGTTGATTTCAATTATTCTGCCTTTAATATTCATTATCTCTTTCTTTTTCTAAAAATTGCCGTAAACACAACTACAAAAATAGCAGCTCCTACTACTATAGCTAATAATGATGAAGGGTTAATTTGATCAACCGCATGCATTTTAACTAGGCTACTTTTAGCTTGCTGTATTTGGATTTGCTGAATTGCTCTTCTGCATAAGACCTTGTAATGATCAATTTGTCGGCCGTATCATCTGATGGCATTTCAAACATGGCATCATTGACAATCGCTTCGCATATTGATCTCAATCCACGAGCGCCTAGCTTATATTCTACGGCTTTCTCAACAATGAAATTAATTGCGCCTTCCCTGAACTCTACCTGTATTTCTTCCATTTCGAAAAGCTTTGTATACTGCTTGATCAAAGCATTTTTTGGTTTAACAAGTATTTCCTTTAACGTAGCTACGTCCAGTGGATTTAAATAGGTGAGCACCGGAAGTCTGCCGATAAGTTCTGGTATGAGGCCAAAGCTTTTCAGGTCCTGAGCCGTTACGTATTGGAGTAGGTTATCATTTTCAACATCAAGAGGAGTCGTCGTATCACTTCCAGATGCAAAACCAAGGGGCCGGGTATTAATACGCTTGGCGATGTGCCTCGAAATACCGTCAAATGCACCACCACATATAAAAAGTATATTTTCTGTATTTACTGAGATCATCTTTTGATCCGGGTGCTTCCTGCCACCTTGGGGGGGCACATTTACCGTAGTGCCCTCTAATAGTTTTAAAAGCGCCTGCTGTACTCCTTCACCGCTCACGTCTCGTGTTATAGATGGATTGTCGGATTTACGCGCGATCTTATCGAGTTCATCGATATAAACGATACCGCGTTGTGCAGCATCAGTGTCATAATCAGCTGCCTGTAGTAACCTGGTTAGAATACTCTCTACATCTTCACCTACATATCCGGCTTCTGTAAGGACCGTGGCATCTGCAATGCAAAAGGGAACCTGAAGTATCTTAGCCATAGTGCGAG
>JBCDHA010000194.1:0-6931 GCA_038750705.1 Bacteroidota bacterium | reverse complement strand
TCCAAAAATAGAACTTCCCACACGAATTAATGTACTGCCCTCTTCAATGGCAATCTGGTAATCCCCACTCATACCCATGCTTAACTCGGTCATTTCTATATTGGCAGGTAGGTCAGAAGCAGCAACTTTATCAAAAATTGACTTGAGTTCTTTAAACTCATTTCTAATCTTATCCTTATCGCCAGTAAAAGTGGCCATACCCATTAGCCCCACAATCTTGACATGTTTCATACCAGCTAAAACCGGGTTATTGATTAACTCGAGTACCTCAGATCCATCTAATCCAAATTTTGTTTCTTCATCAGCTATAAATACTTGTAAAAGACAGTGAATAGTACGTCCTGTTTTTTTTCCTTGTTTCTCAACTTCATTTAATAATCTGAGGCTATCAATAGAATGTATAAGATCAACAAAAGGAGCAATGTATTTCACTTTATTGCGTTGTAAATGTCCGATCATATGCCACTGAATATCTTTCGGCAGCTGTTCACTTTTCGTAGCTAATTCCTGCACCTTATTTTCACCAAATATTCGTTGTCCTGATGCGTAAGCCTCTAAAATATCTTCATTGGGCTTTGTCTTGCTTACTGCTACTAATCGACAGTTTGACGACTGTAAATGATTTTGGAATTGCTTAATATTGCTCTGTATGTCCATGAATTACCTGTATGTCGGGCAAAATAAGATATTTTAACTGACAGGAGATGCCTATTTTATCCACTTTATTAAGGAAAGGAATACGGATTCGTGAGAGCCTGGAGCAGGAGTATTCGAACCCCTACGATTTGCAGAAGCAAGAGCTCAAAAAGCTATTGATCACTGCCAGTCAAACACTTTTCGGAAAGCATTATAATTTCAATACGATTCTTGGCGGTTATAAATATTTTGGATCGGAATTTTTTGATCGTTTTAAGAAATACGTTCCTGTACATGATTATAATAAGATCTATGATGAATGGTGGTCTAAAGCTAAACAGGGAAACGTGAATGTCTGCTGGCCGGGTAAGCTTAAGTATTTTGCCTTAAGCTCCGGTACATCGGAGGCTTCCTCGAAGTACATTCCAATAACCAAGGATATGCACAAGGCCATACAAAAAACGAGTATCCGTCAAATATTGACTTTAAATAAATACGAACTCCCAAATGAGTTTTTTTCCGGTGGTATACTCATGCTTGGAGGGAGCACACAACTAAATAACCGAGGAAGTTTTTTTGAAGGAGACTTGAGTGGAATACAGGCAGCTCAGCTTCCGTTTTGGTTTCAGCATTTTTATAAACCGGGTAGAAAAATTGCTAAGACCCGAAACTGGGATGAAAAGCTTGACGAAATTACCAGAAATGCGAGAAACTGGAATATTAATATAATAGTAGGTGTGCCGGCCTGGATTCAAATACTGATGGAAAAAATTCTGGATTACTATCAGGTAGATAATATCCATGAAATCTGGCCTAACCTTTTGGTTTATGTTCACGGAGGCGTATCGTTTGATCCGTACAGAAAAGGATTTGAGAAATTGTTAGGCCGTGATATATACTATATAGAAACATATTTGGCCTCCGAAGGCTTTATTGCCTTTCAGTACAGACCTAATCACCGTGCTATGCGGTTGGTATTGAACAATGGCATTTTTTACGAGTTCGTGCCCTTTGAATCAAAAAACTTTGATGAAAGCGGTGCCGTGCTCCCGGAGGCGGAAACACTTATGATAGATGAAGTAGAAAATGGTAATGAATACGCTTTGTTGATCTCTACTTGTGCCGGCGCCTGGCGATACATGATTGGAGACGTAGTGAAAATAGTGAACAAAAATGAGGCTGAAATCATAATTACCGGCAGAACAAAGCATTTTTTAAGTTTATGCGGAGAGCACCTGAGCAATGATAATATGAATAAGGCAATAGAGCTCGTAGCAAATGACCTTAACATTACTATACCTGAGTTCACAGTAGCCGGAATACCGCATGGTTCGCTTTTCGCCCATCACTGGTATATAGGCACTGATGACATAGTCAATGCCACTGAATTAAGAATTAAGCTGGATAACTATTTGAAAGAGCTTAACGATGACTACGCTGTAGAACGCGGAGCGGCCTTAAAAGAGGTTTTTGTTAGTATTTTACCAATTCAAACCTTTTATAAATACATGGAGAAAAAGGGGAAAGTTGGTGGTCAGAACAAATTTCCGAGGGTTATCAAGGATAATCAACTGGAGGATTGGTGTGCTTTTCTTACACTGACCGAATAAATGTACATAATAAACGGAGTTGTTTTTGGGCTGGTACTCTCTGTTTTGGTTGGCCCTGTCTTTTTTATGTTGCTTCAAACCAGCATTCAGTACGGCTTCAAGAAAGCCTTGCTGGTAGCAATTGGTATTAGTTTAAGCGATATATTTTATATCTCTTTAGCCTACTTTGGCCTGGCCACCGTTCTGGAAAGGTCGGGGATTCAGGTGTACCTCGGATACGGTGGAGGTACGATTTTGATTCTGTTCGGTTTGGCAAGTATTTTAAAAAAGGCCAAAGTTGGTACTCTCGCTGACCACACTAAATCGGGTGAAGGTTTTTACCGATTCATCACCCGGGGTTTTCTGGTAAACGGGATGAGCCCTTTCGTATTGATCTTTTGGCTGGGCACAATGAGTCTGGCCACAGTAGAGTACGCCTACAGAGGGTACGAACTTCTGGCCTTTTTTGTGTCAATGCTGTTTATAGTTTTCGGTGTTGATTGTCTGAAGGCTTACCTCGCCAACAAGCTTAGATCTGTAATTACAAAGCGTCTGATGAGAATAATTAATGTGATGGTTGGAATTACCCTTGTCGGATTTGGGTTGAGGATGTTCTTTTACAGCTGGTAACTAATCCTGAAGAACATTAGTAATGAAAGTAGATTTTGTGAACATCCAAACAATCAAAAATACCAAAGCCCACATTAAATAGTTACGATAATAGTCCTGAGTATCTTTGTACCTCGTTTCCTGGATTTCCGCTTTCTCATAGGTGTCTATGAGCTCGAATACTTTTTCCAAAGCTTCATTGTCACCCACGCGAAAGAATTCACCTTCACCAATTTTTGCGATTTCACGTAAGGTGGTTTCATCCATAGTATTATCCACCATGCGTGGCCTTCCGAAAAAGTCCTTTCCAAAAGGCACTTTCCCTTCTTTGCCTATAGCTATAGAATACATTTTTATGTTATAAGCCGTAGCCAGGTTGGCAGCAGTAATAGGATCAATGTTACCGGCTGTATTGTCGCCATCACTTAACAGAATTAAAACTTTTGATTTAGAATCTGATTCACGCATACGGTTCGTGGCTACTGCCAGGGCGCTGCCAATTGCTGTTCCTCTGTTTTCTATCATATCAAACTCAATGTCTTCTATGTATGACTTCAGAAGATCGTAATCTGTGGTCAGCGGGGAAAGTGAGTAAGCATCACCTGAAAAAATTACTATGCCGATTCTGTCCTGGAACCGCCCATCGATAAAGTCATTGGCCACCTCTTTGGCAGCTTCCAGTCTATTAGGCTTAAAATCTTCTATTTGCATGGATTGAGATATATCCATCACAAGCATAATGTCAATCCCTTCAGTCCATTGTTCTACTTTTTCGTTGGTTTTTTGAGGTCTTGCTATCGCCACAATCATCAAACTAAAAATCAAAGCCATTAGAAAATCCGGAGCCATGCGTACCAAATTGGTAGGATTGGAGCTCAGTTGACTTCTGGTTAAAGCGATGGGCAGTTTTTGATTAAGAAAGTAGCGCAGTGTCCAGCGCACAAGTATAAACAGTGGTATGAGTACAAGGGCAAACAAAGCCAGTCTGTTTTCCCATGTAAAATTCCTTAGCGTTGATAAGTAAAACCAGTCTACTGAATACCAGGGCAGGTCAGCATAAATATCATCATCCATTTTTCACCTCCTCGATTTTGCTTTCAAACTGTTGCTGAGAAAAATCTTTTAGTTGTTGAAAGCTTTGTGAAAGTTCCGCTTGTCGATCCGGAGCGTAAAGAGCCATGTCTATACCCTTCAAAGCTCCCTCAATCTGATCAAATTTGTAATTTGCTATTATTTCTTTGGTAGTAGACTTTGTATATGGCCTATTTTCAAGCTTTTCCAGGTACTTTTTCCATGAAAGTATAATAGCTTCAGCCTTTTCCTTTTCATTTTTATTACTGTTTAGCACGGATTCGAAGTAGGTCATAAACTGCCTATGGCCCTTACTGAGCTTTCTGAGAAGGAATGACCTCTTGATTGATTTACCGAATACCAGTAAGATGATAGTTAAAAGAATTATCAGAATTACTGCGCCAATGATAAAATAAGGATAGTTAAAAGCTAGATTAACGCGTTTGTACGTTGTGTTTTCTTTTAGGGGTATGGACTCAGCAGTGATTGAGTCTGGTATTTCCGTAACTACATGCTGAAAAAGTATGGAATCGTTAATAGTCGAATATATCAAGCTATCACCTGCCAAAACCTGAAAAACAGGCATTTGATGGTATTGTACGCTATCTATTTCAAAACTTGTAAGATAATAAACGGCGCTGTCATAACTTATATTATCAATAGTGCGAGTAGGGGTATACCACTTGCTGTCTAGTTCATAGGGATCAAAGTTGAACAATGAGTCCGGAAATACGATATCGATATCTGAAGGGTATGAGGCTGTCAATACAAACGGCGTAGGTATACCCAGTTTAATACTGTCTTCTTCAAAGTAACCATTGACTTTTACTTCCTGTGCCTGACAGGTGAGTATGGCAAAAATGATTAACAACAAACAGGTTGGAACGCTCTTATACACTCTTCAACGACTTATTTCTAATCTTAAACAGCTTCAGTAATTTTGGTACATAGTCTTCTTCAGTATCTACGGAAATAAAGTTTATCTGATGCTTTTTGGCAAATGTGGTCAGGGTTTCTTCATTTTCGGAATAGTTTTGTTTCAGCTTATTTCTAAAGCTTCCAAATGATGTGTTAACCCAAATTGTTTTTCTGCTTTCCTTATCGAATACTGGAACTATCCCAAGTTTTGGCAATTTAGTTTCCCGCCTGTCCGTGATTCTGATCATGACCAGGTCATGCTTTTTTGCCAGCCCTTTCAGGTTATGAAAATAACCCTCATCAATAAAATCGGAAATAAAAATAACCACACTACGCCTTTTGATGGTGTTGAGTGTGAAAAGTATGGCTTTTGCCAGATTAGTTTTATGTGAGTGTGGCTTAAGGTCAACGAGGCTATTGATAATTTCATATGCCTGCTTGGCGCCTTTGGCTGGTTTTACATACTTCTCTTTTTGATCAGAGAAGCTGATCATACCTACCTGGCTGGCTTCTTTTACCGCTGACAAAGCAAGAACTCCGCAAATCTCCTTTCCGATGTCAAGCTTTTGCGAGCCAGGGCTTCCAATTTCCTGCGAGCCGCTAACATCCAGAACAAAAAGTACCGTTTGCTCTTTTTCCTCTTTAAAGGTCTTTACAAAAGTTCCATGTCCTTTTGCACTTACATTCCAGTCAATAGTGCGAATGTCATCGCCGTATTGATAGGCGCGCACATCGTCAAACTCCAGACCTGAGCCTTTGAAAATAGAATGAAAGTCTCCCTGCATCTGGCTATTTATGGCCTTTCTAATCTGTATTTCGTACTTTCGCAACTTCTTAACTAAGTCATTCATTTGGCTCAATTTTCGCTTGCAAAGCTATCATAAAATAGATGAATATAAATACCAGTTATTTGTAAGGAACTATTCATCGGTAAATGGATAACCAGTGGATCAAAATGATAAGCAATAGTTTTTTTAGGCATATACGTCAAGTTCTGCTTTTTTTCCTTTGGGCAGTTGTCATAAGTAGTTGCGGAGGGGAAGAGCTTCCCGAGGGAATACTCTCAGAAAAAGATATGATATCAATAATGCTGGACATTTATTTAGCTGAGGGAAAAGTCAATGAATTACGTGTAAAGCGGGATTCTGCCTTAGTAATTTTTGATGAGTATGAGAGAATGATCCTTGGAAAATACGAACTTACCGATTCAGTTTATACTAACTCCTTAAGGTACTATTACGACCATCCATTGAAACTGGAGAGCATCTATGAAACGGTACTGGACAGCTTAAACTTAATGGAAAAGAGGTTAGATGAAATTAAGGAAAAAGAGAATAATAAGGATTCGGTAAGCGTGCAACCTAAGAAAGTCGTAGACGCATAGTTGTGCTCTATCCAAATGATATATTTTCGAAATTGGGATTTGATCAGATCCTTGACTTGCTGAGAGCGAAATGCAAAAGCAGCCTTGGTCTGGAGTTAGTAGATAAAATACGTTTCTCAAATAATTTTGATCTTGTAAACAAATTATTAAATCAAACGGCTGAATTCAAGCAAATACTTGTTTCCGGGGAGTCGTTTCCAGCGAATTATTACATTGACGTAAGGCCCTATTTAAATCATGCGCGCATAGAAGGTACATTCTTACCGGAAGTGCAATTCAAAGAAATCAGCAGATCTTTATCTACAATTAGAAGTGTTGCCAGGTTTTTAGAAAGCAAGAAGGGAGAGTATCCTTACTTAAACACTCTGGTAAAGCCTGAACCTGGTGCATTTAAGTTGATTGATGAAATCGAAGTTAAAATTGACGATGAAAACAGACTTAAAGATTCGGCATCGGCAGAGCTACTGAGAATCAGAAAGGCTATAGGGCAAAAACAAAGACAGGTGCGTAAGGAGCTTCAACGGGAATTTGATGTGGCATCAAAGGCAGGTTTTGTTCCTGAGGGAGCATCGTTAACCGTAAGAGACGGACGGATGGTAATACCGTTGGCTTCTGAATATAAAAGGCGCATCAAAGGCTTTGTACATGATGAGTCAGCCACCGGTCAGACGGTTTTTCTTGAACCGGCCTCGGTGCTGGAAGGCAATAATGAACTCAGGGAACT
>JBCDHA010000193.1:0-6952 GCA_038750705.1 Bacteroidota bacterium | reverse complement strand
TATAAGTTCAAATCGCACCTGGATATTCTTGGATAATAACTTTCCAAATACCGATGAAGTACGTTTCATTAACGATTTAGTCATCCAAAATGATCGCCTACAATTTGATTATCAAGATCAAACATTTAATAGCTTTGCAGCCTATTTCACACAGTGACAGCACCCGGGTTAGGTACTATTTGAATTGCATAGAGTACGCATTGGTTAATAGTAAACATGCGTTGTAAAAAGTTTGTTACTCATACCTCAAACTCTCCACAGGATTCATGCGGGCCACTTTTAACGTTTGCCAACTTACGGTGGTAAGAGCAAACAATAAGGTTAATACACCCACTCCAACAAAAATCCATCCGCTTATCTCTATGCGATTGGCGAAATCTGCCAACCACATTTGCATCAAATACCAGGCTATTGGATAAGCCAGTACGCAAGCAATTAAGACGGTAAATAGAAACGATTTGCACATCACGAAGAATACCTGAAAGTGATTTGCACCTGTTACTTTTCTTATCCCGATCTCTTTCGTTCTGCGTTTAGTCTCGTGAAAGGCAAACGTAAACAATCCTGAAGAAGCAAGTAAAATAGCTACTAAAGCAAACCCGTTGACCACACTACTCATTCTTTTTTCATTGGCATATTGTGCATTCACCTTCTCCTCAAAGTCATGAAAGGTAAAAGCGGAGTTTGGATTAATATCACGATGTAATTTATCCATAAAATCCAGCACACGGTTTCTTGCATCAGGTCTGTATCTCAGAATGAAACTTTTATCCGCATAGTAAAAATTCCTGAGTATGAGTGGATTCACTTTATGTGATAAATGTTGAAAATGAAAATCCTTAACCACACCGATTATGGAATACCTGATATCCCCACCAGGCATGTGCATAAGAAGTTCTGCGTCTTCGATTCGTTCAATATTTAAGTGACGTAGGGCTGACTCATTGATAACGACTACATTGTTGTCAGATTCCAAAGAATCGGAAAAAAAGGTTCCGTCGATCATATCTAATCCAAAAACATCATCATAATTCGTATCCACGGACATTACATTCATAAGTTCAAAGTCATTGTCAGTACCTGCCCGCTTTATACTTTGTGTATAAGCGTTATTAATGGGTACGGTTCCCTGTGAAACGGCTATAATATCCGGGTTTGCTTTAAGTTGATTGACCACACGGGCATGAAGGTTAAGCATTTCCATTCGTTTAACACTATCTTGCCTTAAAGAAGGGAATATCTCAAAAATATTGGTTTCAATGATATTGCTTTGGATCAGGCCGGTGTCTTTATTCAGCATATATTTCAGTTGGAGAAAGATAATTGAGGTTGAAAAAATCAATATAATGGCCAAGGTATATTGCAGGACGGTTAATATTCGCTGGGTTATGGGAACCTTGAAAAGATTAACATTAACGACTAAGCTATCTGTCACGCTGACCTTCATAATTCTAACAAGTGAAACGGAAAGTGAAACCGTTATAAAAAAGATGATTACGAGAGAAAGCACTTGTAAATCAAACGAGGGATTTTGGTCCAGATCAAGCCTCATAATATGAAGGTAGTAGGGAAACATAAGTTCATAAGCCAGAAAAGCTATGAACAGTGACGAACTGAAGTATAATAAGCCATTAACGATAAGCTCAAAACCAAGATTTAACTTAGAAGCTCCCATGGCTTTTTTAATACCTATCCTGTCTGCCATGGTAAGTTGAAGCGTGGTTTGAAGGTTTGTAAAACTAAGCACCGTCACAATTAAAATAATAATGGCTATGAGCTGCATGGCCCTAAGGTTATTAAGGTCACCTTGCTTACTAAATAAAGGCACTTCCAAAGGCCGCTCAAAGTAAAGTGTATTGAAGGGAATGGTTGACATTACGCTCTTACCATGCCTATCACGGGCGCGCCCCATCGTGGCGAACTTGGCATTAAAGGCATCTCGATCAAAATTCTTATCTACCAGAAGGAGTTCTGTTGGAAGCCTTCTCCAAAAATCCTTGGAATGCCTGGGCACAAGAAAATCTACGTTTATTGAACTATTAGCCGGTAAATCCTCCATGACCGCTGCGATCTGATACAACCCAACCTGATCGCAACTGACTTCAACCATTTTTCCCAGTGGATCTTCATTGGGAAATAGCCTGTTGGCGAATTCCTGAGTTACAATAATACTTCCCGGGTCATGCAGCGCTTCTTTATCTCCTGAGGTCAGCCTAAAATCGAAAAAGTCAAAGAAAACGCTATCCACTACCCATGCTCTTCCGGGAAATGAAACCGTACCTTTCTTAAGCTTTATCTGGTCTTCATCATAGGTGTGAATAACCATCACTTTCTCAACTTCAGGGAGTTGTGCATAATCCAACCCAAAGAACACGCCTGGCGCCACAGGTATGAAATCAGACATTTCATTAAACTTAGAAATAGCCAAATGTATTCTGTCTTTCTTGGAATGGAGATTATCCATACTGAGTTCATTGTCTATCCATGCATAAACCAGGTGAAATGATATGGCGCCTACAATAAGGGTAAATAAGCTAACGACCGATACCAGCCTATGCTTAAAAAGGTTCCTTAAGGACGTACGTATATATAATTTGAGCATACCGTAATAATTGAGTTCTTGAGTTCCTGACATATTTTTTAATAATGAAGGGCGAAGAAAATGAAAGACATGAAACCAATAGATGATCTTTCTTTTCCAATTGGGTTGGTCCAGCAGCTCCTCATGATATTCATATAAGTCACCAAGGATTTCTTCCAGCAGTTCCCCTTTACAGAACCAACTAAGAAGTTGCTCAGCTGACTCGGGCGGTGTTGGAATGGTACGTTTCATTACTACTTGTCTAAAGAGAGTTCCGGTATTTGCCGCCAAATATTCACTTTCACATCCTGACTACTCTGCAGAAGCTTCTTACCAGCAGCCGTAATGGTAAAGATCCGTTTCCTGCGCCCTCCCCTTTCTTCGGTAGCGCCGCCAAGAGTAGACTCCACGAAGCCTTTACCTTCCAGCCTGTTAACCGTACCGTGCACTGCTCCTATGGTAACATTTCTATTGGCCTGCTCTTTTAATGCCTTACGAATGGCCAACCCATAAGCTTCCTCTTTTAACATGACAATGAGTAGCAACACCAGCTCTTCTAACTCACCTAAATATTCCTTGCTCATACCTATATGTTCTATTTTATATAACAAACATACGGTGATAATTTTTATTTGTTATACTAAATAGAATAAATATGTATGCTATCTGATAAATGTTGCATTTCGATTTTGCTAAATGAATCAGATTATACGTCCTACCGAGTACGCTCCCTCCCGGTATGGTCTGTTTATGGCACTTAAAAACCTCTATTTTGGTACCTGAAGGCCTATTTCTTGATCACTACTATCCTCTGATCATGAATGTTCATTTCTCATCATTTCATAAGATAAGCCGCCTTAAAAGGTTAAGAAAGGCATATTGCGGGTCCATAATAAGCGAAATGACGTGTAACAATCAATTATCAATACAGCAGATATAACAGCTGAATAAAAAGTGAGAAACTTTAACACTATCGTTGTTTACTTCTCATAAACCTCAGCGTCAGTTAGTATGTAGTTACATTGATAGATATCATCATAATTCAGTGCCAGTGTTCCTAAAATAGTCACAATCTGGTCCATTTTAAACTTGGGGTGGTCAGGTTTCAATTGTAACTCCACAATGGATTCAGGGCCTCCGCTACCACAGAAAAAACAAGACGCATAGGGGTATCTTGAAAGAATATAAATGTTACTGGCAGGATCTATGACCAACATGTAGCCCTTAAGAAGTACCTGATTTCCTTCCAGGGCTTTCACACTACCCCCAAAATCAGGATAATAGTAATACCCCTGTGCTTCTTCGCTATATTTATCTGTGAATGTAACATCATCCAAGGTGGACCATGTGATCTCCGTTTGGGATTTGGCTACTGTACTGATTAAAAGAAATGAAAAGACGAAAAATTTAGGCATGCGCTAATTTTTTAGAAATATTAATGTTAAATACACTGATGGCCGGAAGTAGGGAAGCTAGCAGCCCTATGGCCAAGGCGGTGGCCAGTAACCACCACTCTTCCCGAAGCCATGACCATCCTGAAAATGTATAGTGATAATTAGCTTCCATCATTACGGATAGAATAAGAACACCTATTCTGCTAAAAACCACTCCAAAAATGAAACCAATACATGTTAGAAGCAACCCTTCTTGTATAACGAGTCGGGCTAATTTCCATCGTGTTGCTCCATAGGTGCGCATCAGGGCCATCTCGTATTGACGGTCTCGCAAAGCGCTATAAAGGCTAATGAATACACTGAGTCCGGAAACGACCATAATGGCAAGAGCAATGGCTCGTATGGCATCCATACCAATGCCCATAAGATTAAACAAACGTTGAATTTCATATACGGGTACTGCCGCCTGCATATTGGTACTCTCATTTACCATTCTGGGCAGTCGTACCATCCCCATAGGGCTTTTGAATTTTACCAGCATGGAGGTGATTTGAAGGTCATGATCTTCTTCCATTTGCTGCCCCTGTTCATCACTTTCCTGTGGAGATGGCTCTTCCTCGTGCGCGTGTACGGACCAAACGCTTTCCGTTGCTGTGAGTATGAGCTGGTCAATTACAGCATTGGCCGGATTGAAAATACCAACAACTTTATAGGCATGATCCTCATGTTTTTCACCACCTTCACCCAGGCCATGTGCCCCGGTAAAAGTATCTCCCATCCTGAGGCCTAAGCTTTGAGCTACCGTGGCGCCAACGGTCACCTCTAATGCATCTGACCAAAGTTTTCCTTCAGCTATTGAAGCTGCATAAAGACGGGCATACGAATGGTCCGTTCCCACTATTCGGTAACCGCCATACGAATCTCCAAAAGAAAGTGGAATGCCAAAATCGACCAATGGATTTTTACGCAACTGTTCGGCCTCGTGTAAAAAAATATTTCCAGTGGGAGCATCAATATGGTAGACAGATGAAAGAATGAGTTGTAAAGGGCTACCTTTAGCGCCAACTACCATATCAATACCCCGGATATTATTCTCCATTTGTTGCTGAATATGGCGGTTGATCTGTAAAAGCAAAGCAATTATGCCTACCCCTAACGTTAGCAGCAGTAAGCTTAACAGCGTACTGAGTGGGCGGTCGATCATATTGCGAAAGCTTAAAAAAGTAATATTCACAACGTTACACAGTTTTTAAAGTGAGGTTTTAAGCGTTTGTCATGTGTAATAATGACCAATTGTGCATTTGTAGCCGCAGCCTGATCTTTTAGAAGAGAAACCACACTTAGACAGTTCTTATCGTCCAGGCTAGCTGTGGGTTCATCGGCCAGGATAAGTTGTGGATTATTGAGCACCGCCATTGCAATAGCAGCGCGCTGCTGCTCTCCCTGGCTTAGTGAATAAGGCCGTTTGTTTCGCTTATCCTCTATGTCAAGACTCGAAAGTATTTTTCTTACCCGTTTTTGATCTTGCTTTTCTCCTGTCAAATACTGCACCAGCGCCAGATTCTCTTGTAAAGAAAGCGATTGAATGAAATGTGGTCGTTGAAAAACCAGGCCGATGTGCCTACCTCGAAACCTGTCAAGTTTTTTCGTTGGTAGTTTATTCAGCACCGTACCTAACAACTCTATATGACCTGAATTCGGAGATAACAAACCCGCCAACAAGTGTAATAGAGTGGTCTTACCAATCCCGGACGGCCCCAGGATCAACAGGTCGCCACCAGGGTCTAAGGATATGTCCGGAAAGTGGAACGCATTCTCCTGATCATAGGCAAAAGTTAGTGAGCGGGTGATTAACATATTTCTTAAACAACAAATTTATTTATCCAACGATCCAAATACAACTACGTTGCAGAGAATGATATTTATTAGATATCATTCTCTAGTGTTCGACTAAATTTTTTAAACAAGAAAAAAGTGCCTTTGAAGGTCCGGGAAAAGATTTTTCCTCAAAGCTGAAAACTACCCCCACCCTCCAAATGACGGGAGCAATTAAGAACTGCCCTTTAGGGAGTTTAAAGGTGTTTTTAGCGAATGATTCCAAATCAAAAAAACTTTTCTCGGACGCCGGTAGATATCATTAAATTCCGTAGCGCTGATCAGTCGTTTTTTTAATGGTGTATTTGCGACAGGTATGCCACTTTTAAATAAAATGACACAAAATTCAGGAAAAGACCGGTTCCCTTCTCCGGCGGGAGAAGGACTAAGGTTGATGCCGCCAAAAAAACGGGTGCATTTCAATTTGTCACGATTAGCTTTTAACGGTTAAAGTCATATCGTATCCGCTTGGCGGTGGAGATATCTTTGCCCCTCAGCAAGTAAGTGGTGAACTTTCTTTATGGCAAGATTCCTCCGTTATCACTACGGAATGAAATCTAAAAATACTTTAAAGTGGAATCCCTGGTATTTGCGATTTGCTCGGGCGGTAAGGCAGGAAATCAATTTGAGCGGATCAGGAAAGTTTTCACGGTCTTGTTTATGACTTGGGCAGTGAACCATCACTTTGGTAATGTAAGATGATATGCAAGCCGCAGACTAAATTCCAACAGTTCTTGCATAAATTAGCTGACCATTCAATGGCTATAGATAGCCATTGAATGGTCAGTTTTCCGATAGCAAAAAGGGGAAATAAACGGGAGCCACTTTTCGCATCAGTACGAGAACCTAATATTAGTAGCGGCTTTGCCCACTGGAATTCAAATAACGCAAATCTTCTAAGCATCTAATACCTGTATTCGCTCAGATTTGGTGGTTGGCTTTATTCCTGCACATATCTGCATTTCTATCGTCAACTGCAAGTTGAGCAATTGGGTGCTCCAATTAGCTTCCCGTTTGTGTTGATCTCGTATTTACAGCATTCCAGAAACTGCTTCTTTAACAGCGCTTTTGATCGTCTGATTCTTGCTTTAACATTGGCTAT
>JBCDHA010000192.1:0-6956 GCA_038750705.1 Bacteroidota bacterium | reverse complement strand
GTGTCGCTTTCGGTTTTTTGATCTGAAACACAGAAGGGTAAACAAAAGAGACAATATAAGACCAGTAACATTGGATTTTGCAGTATAACCAAACATATGCAATAAGCCAAAAATATACTTACTTTATAAAATACTGTCGGCAACTTTAGCAAAGGTTTTCAGCAGCTTAGATTCAAAATACACGATATAATTAGCAATTAATTTGCCCTTAACCGGCCATGGCAAGAACATTGGCCAAAGAGGTTATAATACCAATAAAGTGATCTTCATCATGGCATATTTGGAATTCGGAGTTTTTAGACAGAAACGTGCCAAACTTACCGGCTGCGGCATAAAAATTATGGAAAAACACATATTTATGCTTGGAAGCTGGCGTGTATCTGAAATTCTGTTTAAGAAAACCGATCAACAAAAGGCCGTTCTCGTAAAAGATAATAACCAATTACTGCGTCCGAGAAAAGATTTATTGATTTGGAATCATCGCTAAAAACACCCTTTAAATTCCCTAAAGGGCAGTTTTTGGTTACTCCCGCCATTTGGCGGGTGGGGGTAGTTTTCAGCTTTGAAGAAAATCTTTTCTCGGACGCTTTAAGATACTTTTTCTTTGTTCAAAAAATTTAGTCGGACACTAGTAATAACCAATGATCAATAAGATGCTTAAACAACTATTTACCGTTCTCTTCATTACCTTCACCTCCACTGTATTTTCTCAAAAACTAGTGGGCAATAAAGATGACTTGGATCAGATCCTCAAAAACATTGATCAATTCTCCGGTTACGTTATGGCGGGAGATCATCAGAAAATTGGTGAAGCCTACACAAAGGATGCAAAAATATTTCCCGAACGACAGGATATCATAGAAGGAAGAGACGCTATCATCAAGTACTGGACAAGACCAGCCGGCATAAAAACCAGCTATCATAAAATTATTCCCGGCGAAATTAAAGTTATTGACAATGAGGCTTATGATTATGGCTACTATGAGGGCAAAACCGAAAGAGCTAATGGGTCAGAGTCTTCCTGGAAAGGAAAATACATCATCGTATGGAAAAAAGTGAATCAGGAGTGGAAGATTTATCTGGACATGTGGAGTGCCTTAAAATAGCCCCTTCTGTAGTTAAATCAATTCATCAATATTCGCTAAATTATGGATCTAAACAGAACATGCTATGAATCGCTTCTTACTACTTTTTTTGGCTATGGCTTGCTTAGCTGTAGCCTGCGCTGATCAAAAAGAGCAACCAGCTTCTTCTGAAAGCACACTTGGTGAGTTACAATATATTTTGCCGGTATCCGATAAAGCGCGCCCGGAATTTGATACCGGTTTATTACTACTCCACAGTTTTGAGTATGACGATGCCAGAGAAGCCTTTGAAGCAGCTATTCAGGCCGACTCCTCAGAAATTATGGGGTATTGGGGTGTAACTATGAGTCACTATAAAGCGCTATGGGGTTTGCAAAATATCCCTGCCGGTAGAAAAACCATGGCCAGAATAGCCGATACAAAGGAGCAACGTATTGCCACAGCTACGGAAGGGATAGAGCGAGACCTATGGAAGGGCATTGAAATACTTTATGGTTCCGGTGAACTTAAAGAACGCAATGAAGCCTACACTGAGCATATGGCCGGATTACATGAGAAATATGCAGACAGCCAGGAGGTAGCGGCTTTTTACGCCCTGGCCCTTATGTGGTCGGCGTCCATAGATGCTGATGATGAAGTATATAAAATGTCAGCTAACGTAGCCAAAGGTATTTTGAAAGAGAACCCAAATCACCCCGGTGCGGTGCACTACATTATTCACGCCTATGATAATCCTGAACTGGCCCATTTGGCTATTGATGCAGCTAACAAGTATGCGGAAATTGCACCTGATGCTGCTCATGCTTTACACATGCCTTCACATATCTATTTAGGCAGAGGAATGTGGAATGAAGTGGTCTCTTCCAATGAAACGTCTTATCAAGCCAGTGTAAAACGTATGGAGCGCAAAGGGCTCACGGATAAAGCCCGTGGTTTCCACAGTTACCAATGGTTGCACTATGGGTATCTTCAACAGGGCCGATACCAAAAAGCTGCGGAGCTCTTGAGCGACATGCTAAAATATACAGCAATAACCCAAACCAGCAGCGCAAGATCCTACCTTTTGAAGATGCAAAATATGCAAGTGACCGAAACCGGTAAATGGCCGTTAACAGTAGCACCTATGACAGTAAAGACAGATGATATAGGCATTGAAAAACAAGCACAGCAACATTTCTTTATTAGTCTGATGGACGTCAAAAATGGAGATGGATCAAAAATGCAACTACAAATAGATTCGCTGGACGAAAAGATCAGTACTGCAGAACTTCTGATTACAAGCGCAGGTATAGCTATGTGCAGTGCAGGCCCTACGCGCTATGCCCCGAATAAAATGTCTATTTTAAACGCTAAAACCATGCTAAGTCAAATGAAAGCTATGCACGCTCTTACCACTGGGGACGAAGCAGGCGCTGAAGGGTTTTTCAAGCAGGCCGTCGCCTACGAAAGCCAGGCAGAATATGCTTACGGCCCTCCGGACGTAGTTTATCCATCTTTTGAGCACTATGGCTACTGGTTATTAGAAAAAGGGCGCTATAACGAAGCTATTAAACAATTTGATATAAGTCTAAAGCGAGCACCGTTAAGGGCTATGGCCCTAAGAGGTAAAATAAGGGCATTAGAAGCGCTTGGTAAAGTTACTGAAGCAGCAAACATTCAGGCAAAGCTTGATGAGTTTTGGCAGCAAAGTGCCATGAATAGCTAAAAACTAACCCGCTTACCAAAGAGATATTTCGGTCATAAATTGAAATCCTCAGATTTTCTTAATTCCAAAACCTACTCAGTTATTCTGATATCAGCGGTTTACTTACTGCTCAGTGTATATCTGTTTAGTAAGTATGGCATAAAAATAGTCAATGATTCTCCAAGATATATTCATTATGCAAGTGACCTGGTCAACGGATTTTATTTTGATCCTTTAAATTTTTGGTATTTCACCTATGTAGTCTTTATCTGTATCCATCAATTGTTTTTTGAAACCCTTCTTCCTATTATTATCAGCCAATACATACTTGGTTATTTGGCAGTTCTTTCTCTTTATGCCACAGTAGATATTCTAACCAAAAACCGAATTATCGCTACTCTGGCCTGCCTGCTTTTCACACTTTTTCCTGACAATATATTTTGGCATTCTTATATCTTAACCGAATCTCTTTACAGCTCGCTTTTATGCTTTGCGTTTTTCGCTGCGGTAAACTACATGAAGCTAAAAAGCCATCTCAACCTGGCCTTTCTTCTTTTAACTGTTGTGCTATGTTTTTTCTGCAGACCAACTTCTCCTGCACTTGTTTTTGCACTGATTATGCCGTTTCTTATAAAATTCTTAGCTAACCCCTCTTACCGCATCCTAAAAATAACCTCCCTGGTTATCATTGCGGTAGGTGTTCTTAGTTTAGCCAATAAAATGATTAGCATGCACCGTGTTATGGTCATTTATGAGCAAGGCGATATTATTTTTGCCATGCATGAACTTCCTGACTCTCCTTATTATGATTTTCTAAGTGTCGCTCCATCCAGGAATATGCATATACCTGAAAATGAGAATGCACTACTATTAAACATGCTTGAATTCATAATTCACAATCCCATCTACTGGTTAAAATTATTCTTCGGCAAACTCGTTATTTACCTTAGCCACCTACGTCCCTATTGGTCATGGAACCACATTTTTTCTGTACTTCTCGTAATCTGGCCAAGCTACTATTTCAGCTTATTAGCTGTTAAAAGAAAACTAATACCCCAGCCACTTTTCGTTCCATTTCTTACCTATTTTTTGATCCACTTGCTTATTGTTTGTACTACTTGGGCAGATTGGGACGCCAGGTTCTTTGTTCCGCTGTTTCCAATTTTAGCAACATTGGCCGCAGCGGGCTTGTACCATTTCTATCAAAGAAAATTGAAACCGTTCATAGCGTGACTTACCTCAATTTTTAACTTAAGAGCTCATTGGTGATCATGTCTTCAACTTTTATTGAAATACTCTCAAGGTTTTGCTCATAAATCCAGTCTAAATATTTCTGCACATTATCTACTGCCAGGCTACCCCAGGTATTCGTATCTCCAAAGTAGTTGACAGAATATTTTATTGCCTCAACCAGGTTTATTTGTGAATCTGACTTCGACACATTACCCCTTAGTATTTCAGCAGCTTCTTCCGGATTTGAAATAGTATACATAAATCCTTGCTTCGTGGCAGACAGGAAGCGTGAATATTCTTTTTTATATTGTGCAATGTTAGCTTCTGAAGCTATAATCACGGGCGAGTAAGAATAAGGAACACCATAATCAGCCATTTTGAAGGTATTGAGTTTAATGCCCTGCCCAAGCGCTGCAATACCCTCCCAATTTAAAAATATCCAGGTGGCTTCTGATTTTTTACTTATCAAGTTCTCCCATATTCCCAACTTCTCCGGATAGATCAATTCAATATCGCCCTTTCCTCCATCATTTTTGACCATGAGCTTCACAATCTCATCTTCGTAACGTGCTTTGTAGGAAGCATAGATCTTACCGTCAAGGTTTTTCGGACGCTCGATCCCGGAACCTCTAAGCACGGTTATGGCGCTAACATCTTCACGAAAAATGGCAGCAATTGCCTTGACACTAAACGGCTCTTTTTTAGTTCGATAGCTCAAAACGCTTTCCATGGGACAGAGCGCAAAATCCACCTGCCCCAGCTCAACTCTTTTAGCAGGGGTAAGCTGGTAGTTATCAACCGCAGGCGAGATGATTTCCACATCTAAGCCGGCATCTGAGTAATACCCCCTTTCCCTGGCTACCAAAAAACCTATATGATTAACATTGGGCGTCCAATCCAGCGCAAGACTCAATTTTGTCATTCACTTATAAACTTAGAGTAACACTCATATAATAATTTCTATCCGGCTGTACGAAGAAGCCTGGTTCTAATATACCACTAAAATCAACATCTGATGGTGCTCCAAAGGTGAAGTAATCATTGTCGAAAAGATTATTGACAAAAGCAGAAATCTTTAAAGATGGCGAAATTTTCGCCTCTACTTGTAAATCCGAAACAAAGGAAGACGGAACGGTAAAAGTAGGATCATTAGTCAACTCCATATACTGTTCGCCCAAGTACCTTCCGGAAAGACCAACACTCAGCGTCTCTAAGAATTGATAGGTAACCTGACCGTTAACTATCAGGTCAGGACTTAAAATATGTTCTCTATCTGTAAACTCCGCACCGCTTAGTGTCAATGATTCAATATTGGTATCCAGGTAAGCTAGATTACCGGAAAACGTCAGCTTGGATGTGGGCAGATAAGTCCATACCAGCTCAAAACCGGACCTTCTACTATCCGCAATATTACGCCGCTCCTGAAGTCCAAAAGCAATGAAATCGCCAATAGCTGCAATCTCGTTTTCAAAATCCATAAAATAGAAATTGCCATCTAGCATCAGCTTCGGAGTACTGAACCGGGCTCCAATCTCAAAATCATTAACGTACTCCTCATCAAAGGATCCGCCAGCGCGTACCAGCTGATAATTATCTATATTGAGTTGGAACCCTCCAAAAAGGTCTATCTTGGTAGGCTCTCTGCCGCTCCTGCCAAAAGAACTGTATAAAGAAATGGCGTTATTAACTTCAAAATTGACTCCCACCTTAGGATTGACAAATGTCCAATCATAGGAAATATCTCCTTCTGAAGGAATGCCTATCCAGTTATAGTCCGGTGATATCGATAACTCCGCTCTCCTAATCTGGAGATCGGCGTAAGCCGTAATTGCTCCAAACTGATAGCTGGCTTTAGCAAACCAACTTACTTCATCTTTTTGTGATTCCTCCGCATAGTAGGGGTTCGCTTTATCGGGCAGCGTTTGCTCTTCATTTTCGCGTAAAAAGGTATAGACATGAAGCCCTGTATTAAAAAAGAAATCACCTTTGGAGTAGTCAGCATTTAAGATCCCCCCGATATGATCATTCTGAAGTGGAAAGTTTTGCACGAAAAAGGTAGTTCGGAAGCTCGTATCAAAATTCTCTACAAAAACGCTATCGACATCGGGTGTGCCAAAAGTGAAATCACCTTCTGATCCACCATAGTATCCTGTTAGTCCTAAAGTCCAATCATCAGACAGAATTCGGTTATACTGCATCTGGAGAAGAAACTGGCTAAAATCATCTACATCGTTTTCACTTAAATTATTAAAAGTGGGATCTTCATCCAAAATGGACTCTTCAATAGTAGAATACCCTAATCCGTTTTCAGCACGAGACGTAAAAAATGTTAGCTTAAAAATATCATTATCTCCGTAGTGCCCACCGCTTAAAAAGAAAGACGTGGCATCTGAATCTGTATTATCACGATAACCGGCCGACGTTAGCTTGCTAAACCCGGTCATAAAGCCCCAACCTTTTTCGTTAATTCCGGTAAAATGCTGAAAACTACCACGGTAGGTATCAAAAGAGCCTGCCCCTAATTGGGCAGTGGTGAACGACTCCCTATTTCTAAGGTTTAACGTTTCAAAATTGATGGAACCACCGTAACTACTGACGCCATTAGAGCTGGTGCCCACACCGCGTTGTACCTGAATACTCTCGAAATTGGAAGTAATATCAGTAAAGTTAGAGAAGAAAACACCCTGATCAATCATATCATTCAACGGCACACCATTCAGGGTAAAATTGATACGTTCCTGATTAATACCTCTTAAACGAAGTTGTCCGTAATTAGCAAAAGCGGTTCCTGACTCCGAGTATGTATATAAGCCAGGTGTAGACTTTTCCAGCAGGAAAATAGGATGTTGACCAACATAATCTCTGTCGATCTCCTTTTTGGATAAATTGGTGTTAGGTACCGGTGCTTTTTTTGAAGCTCTTACCGCACTGATGGCCACTTCTTCCAGATTAAT